>CAJWGC010000073.1 GCA_913031525.1 uncultured Acidimicrobiia bacterium
GGGCATAGTTCTTTCGCGCATCGTAGGGCGATCAATTCGGCTCATGGTTGGTACGGATGGTTTCTCGACCTAGAACAGACCAAAGAACATATATCTCAATTACGTAAAGCGGCCATTACTTACGAACGTGCTGAGGGGCTTGGCTCTCTCGAGATCATTGTTACCCCACGAGGACGTCTTGACAGATCTATGGTCGAGGACTTCTGGGCTGAAGGTGTGGATCACGTTGTTTTGATGGCGAACAGCGATTTGGACGAGGGCGAGACCGTTAATTTCATGGAGCGTTACGCCCCATAGAGACCGCGATGTCCCTATTGGCATCCAACGATAAATGAAGTTCGCATCTCCCATTGCAGAACTAGGTAGGACGAAAGTTGCTGAGCTGAGTCCTGAGTCACTTTCAGCGCCGGGTCAGTGCTCTTCGCGGGTTTTCTACGTAGATCATGTTGACTAATTCGTCGGAGAATCCCTTGTAGCGCATCAGGTCTACGATCGATTCCGGATGATGGCGCCATCCGTGGCCTCCGTATCGGCGTAGCCAATGCTTCAGCGCGATGTCTGAGGACACCATTACCTGCCGTTCGTGTCCGGCATCGGCAACGATCTTCAGCCAGTTAAGCCTGATAGCGTCGTTTGGCTGATCTACCGGAGAGCGTTGCCGATAAGAGCCCTCCCAGCCGAACGTGTCGTAGGACATGTATACCCCGGTCTTGGCTAGTTTCAGATGCTCATCGGCTTCGAATACGTTGGTTCCTTTTGACGTGTTCATCCGAGAATCGCAATGTGAGATGATCGTTTTCGAAAGATCTCCTCCGGCGTTTTCGATGATCTCGATGACCGCCCAGATGGACTCTCCGACCGGGCCCGGATGGATACTAAGGGGCACACCGGTTTCCGCAGAAGCTCTTGCTGAAGCCCGGACGACTTTTTCTTCGTCGGGATGGATCGGCCAACCGATACCAACCTCGCCGATCATTCCTGCCTTGAATCCACCCGATATTCCTTTTTCGATGTCTCTCATTATTCGTTCGTAAGCTTGATCCTCTGACATTTCTCCCATGTCTGGGGGATGGAAGTCATGTATATACCAGCCGGTACTCATGATCAGATGAACGCCAGTAGCTCTTGATACCTCGGCAAGACCCCGAGGGTCGCGCCCCATACCTGGCGTTGTTTGGTCAACGATTGCCCCGCCTCCGGCTCTCTTGAATTGGTCAAACTCCCAGATGGCATCATCGATCGAATCGAGCCGTTGGTCTCCGTAGTAGACCCAATAGCGTTGTCGATCCGCCAAATTTTCAAGGTCCACAGGTTGATTCCATTTAGCGTTCCAGGACGCCGCGGTGCCCGGGCCTTGTTCTCCGGGTTCCCACCCTGCCTCGTGTCGGCGCATAATCGGTACGTACTTTTTCGACCGCGTCTCATATTCGCCAGCGTCTGCGATACCCTTGGTCAGATCTAACAGCACGTGTTCATGGATCAGGGTCAATCCCAACGAGGCGGGATCGACTGGCCCTAGGACAGTTTGGATATAGCCGTTTCCCATCAGAGTACCGCCAACGGGTTTACCAGCGAGCCGGTGCTTCCTGGTATCCACAGCGGAGCAACCATGAACATGAAGGTATTTTGCGCGCTTGCTAGGCAGGCATCAGCAAGGTCTTCTAGGTCCATGTTGTGCACTAATGGCATCCCGTAGAACACTTCGGCGAGTACGTGAACCGGGCTGCGAGCATAGGATTCATGACGGTGGGGGAATACATCGCTGGGAGAATCACTGGCCATGAGTAGCACGTCTCGGCTAGCCAGTAGGTCGATGCAGTCGGTGTCCATCCCAGCCCATGTGCCATGATGCCAGGTTCCGTGCTCACTTTTTTCTGTTGCTCCTCGTCCCCGTTTGAGTGTTCCTCCCAGGCGCAGTATGACCGCGTCGCCCGGCTCGATCTCATTTAGATGCGGCTCGATCTCATCAGCCTGGACAGCTTCTCCAGGATCGAGAGCTTCTATGCCGCGGTTGCGAGCCACGTCGATCAATATGCCTCTAGTGACGATCGACAACAGTGGTTCGATATCCAGTTCCTTAACGCCGTTCTCCGTTGTGACGATGTCGGGAAAGCGATACCCGTTGAACGACCATCCTCGGTACCCCATGTGTACGAGCGCGTCGATGTGTGTGTGGGCCATTCCATGGACGCGCGAGGTGACTCTGTCTGCTGCCGACTGGGTTAGGTCTCCTTCCTCAAAGCTCTCTGAGTCGGCTTTGACGATCTCGTGAGTGATGAAGGGATCGGACCATCGTGTCGCCTCCTCTTCGCCGACAAGTGGGCGCGCAAGCGATATAGCTTTTCCCTGTTTGACTGAGGCGGCAGCGCGCAAAACCGATCCAGTGTTACCAAGGTTCATCGTTCCCAGGTCATTGTCCCATCGTCCCCAATTTCCAGTGTGGCCCGGCCATGCGGCGAAGCCGTCGTCCGGACCCATGCTGGTCTTTGTCATGGGTAACCTCCTGCGTCTTGTTTTGTGTCTTTAGCTCTCAGGGGCGGTCCGCCGAATTGCTCAGTAAACGCAAAGTCTTCGACTGGGCGACGACTGAGCTTGGTCGGGAAGTGTTTTGGATAACCTATGAGTAGGACAGCGGCCAATGCCGTGTTTTTTGGTGCGCCGACCATTTCTCGAACTGCATTCTCTTTGTGCACCATGAGCGTTGTGATACGCGTTCCTACTCCTTCGTTTCGCATTGCAAGCTGGAGGTTCTGCACGAAGGGATAGACAGACCCCCCGCCAACGATACTGGGACGATCTAGATCGATATCCGTAAGTTCTAATTCCGACATGTCAGCCCATACGAGCAGAAAAACCGGTGTTTTTTCCATGGTGGCCGCAAACCGGTTACCTTCGTATAGCTTCTTCTTCCGCTTTTCAGAAAGCTCGGAATCGGGTCCGTAACGCTTCGCAACGTAATCGTCCCATGGGGCCTGGTAAAGCTCTTTGAGCCGCATTTTAGTGGTGGAGTCTCGTACTATTACGATGCGCCACGGCTGGCGGTTCCCTCCACTTGGGGCGAAACGGGCACTGTCGAGAGCTCGGTAGATCACATCGTCGGGTACATCGAGATCGTGAAAATCTCGACTGCCGCTTAGGTGGCGCATCACTTCATAGAGTTCCACTGCTCACCGCCTGACGCTGAAGGTTTCGGGGATCGGTTTGGCTGCCTCGTGAGGTGACGCCGGCGATGACATCACCGAGAAGATTGGTAGCGAGGATTGTGGCAGAAATGCACACGCCTGGCACCACTGCCAGCCACCATGCTTGTTGGAGGAATTCTTTACCGAATTGCAGATCAATCCCCCAATCCGAGGCTGGAGGGCTTAAGCCGAAGCCGAGGAAGTTGAGCGTAGCTGAGATCAGAATGGCCCAACCCAATGCCGCTGTAGCGAGCACTGCTACTTGCGATGCGAGATTAGGAGTGATGTGGAGTGCGATGATTCGCAATGGCGACGCTCCGATCGTCTTTGCAGAATCAACGAATCCCTTTTGCTTGATGCTAAGGGTTGCTCCATAGACCATTCTCGCGAACCATGGGATCATGGCGATCGAGATAGCGATGACGATTGATCGCAACCCAGGGCCGAGCAAGGTAACCACTATTAACGCCATCAGGAGACCAGGGAATGCGAGCATGATGTCGACGAGGCGCATGATGAAGGCGCCGGCGAAACGTCCGGTATATCCCGCGATAAGTCCAGCGGGAACGCCGATTGTTACACCGGCAACTACCGAAAGGATGGCTACAACGATCGAAGGCCGAGCACCGTGAATGGCGCGGCTGAGGACGTCTCGCCCCAATTGATCGGTGCCGAGCCAGTTCTCTGAATTTGGTGATTGAAGCACGTTAAATCCAATCGCCGTCGGGTCTTTAGGGGACACGACATTGGCAAAGATTGCGGCAAACACAAAGAGGAGAATTAGGAGTAAAAGCAACCCCCTAATCAGGCCTTGGTGTTTTACGAAGCGGGGGTACGCTAGGAGTAGTCGACGAAGTCTTTTCTCTTTGCTGCGCGTTTCGTCAGTGGCTTCCATCATCCTGCCTGCAATTCAGCACGAACTTTCGGTTCGAGGATGGCACGACCCAAATCGACTAGAAGATTGACAATCAGATAGACGACCGCCACGGTGAGGATCACTCCCTGGATTGCAGGGATATCTTTGGCTCGCATCGACTCGATGAGATAGGCGCCGACACCGGGACGTCCAAAGATCACCTCAATAGCGACTGCTCCTGCCATTAAGCCGCCAAACTGGAGCCCCAGCATGCTCACCACCGGTCCGAAAGCGTTTCGCAGAGCATGTCTGCGAAGTATGCGGTTAGTCCCGAATCCACGCGCTCGAGCGGTGAGGACATACGGTGATCGGTACACGTCGATCAGGCTATCTCGGAGTAAGCGCGCCAATATTGACGAAAGCGGCCAACCTAAAGAGACAGCAGGTAATACCAGAGCTGTCAACGATCCAGTTCCTAGGGAAGGCAAGAGCCCCCACTGGAGGGCAAATAATCGGGTAAGTAGCAGAGCTAGCCAGAAAGCAGGGAAGGTCACTCCGAGAACTGCGATGGCGGTGACGATTTTGTCGACAGGTCGATCGACATAGGTTGCCGCGAGGATTCCACTGGGAACCCCTACTAAGAGTGCAAATGACAGAGCGGCGATAGTAAGCAGAAGTGTGTGGGGGATGAGTCCAAAGATTTTTTCAGTGACAGGCTGCTCGTAAAGAAAAGAAGTGCCCAGATCTCCTTGCAATAGGTTGCCGAGGTAATTGCCATATTGGGTAACGAGAGGATCAGTTAATCCGAGGTCCTCGCGGAATTTCGCCACGTCCTCTGGAGTGGCGTTACGTCCGAATAGGATTGCCTGAGCCGGATCGCCCGGAAGCAGGTGGAGGATGAGGAATACGACGATGGAGAGGCCGAATAGGACAGGAACCGCCGCGAGGAGACGCTTTGCGGTGAACCGCATCATACGGTTAGGCGCTTCCTCTCATGCTGATTTCATTTCCGATCTGTCGAACGTCGATAGCGAAGGTCCGCGGCGTTCATCGCGGACCTTCGCTATTTTGACGACGAATTATTCCTCGACAACGCCCGCGTAAATCGGGGTTCCGTCGACGCCTGCGAATACAAAACCGGAGAGACCGGATCGAGCCACGATATGGCTCGAGTTTTCCACCATCGGGATATATGGCGCATCGGCCATTATCAGAGTGGAAGCCTGTTCCCAGCTGGCTAGTCGGGTAGCCGGGTCGGGATCCGCTGCAGCGGCGTTCATTAGTTCGTCGACTTCTGGATTGCAATAGAACGACCAATTGAATCCGCCGAGTCGCGAATCGCTGGCGCAGGACATGATGGCGTTAAATGAACCGGTGGCGTTTGCTGCTACGAGAGATGTGATCCCTACATCGTGGGCACCGCTGGTTAACGTTTCGCCGACCCCTGGCCAGGACTGACTGGTCAGGTTCACCTTTACTCCGATCTCGGCTAGTTGAGCCTGAACGAACGGCGCCATTTGGTCATATACCGGGAAGTCAGTCATCGTGTACCACTCGAGTTCCAGCGAGACTCCGTCCTTAACGCGGACGTCACCTGAGAGTACCCAGCCTGCTTCGTCAAGGAGTGTTGCTGCCTTAGCGGGGTCATACGGGTACGGGTTCTCCGAGAGATGCCCGGGCGTCGGTGCAGAGAACACGTTCGTAGCTTCGGTGCGTACGCCACCGAGCACGGTATCGATTAGGCGGGCCTTATCGATACCGTGTGAGATCGCTTGACGTACACGAACATCTTGTCCCACCTTTGGTGATTCCATGTTAAAGATCCACGAGAACGGTGTTCCGCGACTGAAGTGAGGTAGGGCGGTGTAGCCAGCCCCT
>CAJWGC010000074.1 GCA_913031525.1 uncultured Acidimicrobiia bacterium
AGCTATTAGCTGAGAAGACTGGTGCGGCTCCGGACGAGATCAGAGGCACTGTCCAAAATGACGTTCTCAAGGAATACATAGCTCGAGGTACCTACATTTATCCCCCTGGCCCCTCCATGCGTCTTGTCACGGACTTGTTCGCTTACTGCGCTGCTGAGTTGCCTGCCTGGAACACAATTTCGGTTAGCGGATATCACATGCGAGAGGCGGGGTCTACCGCCGCTCAGGAGCTCGCCTTTACGATTGCCAATGGATTGGCTTACGTCGAAGCTGCTCGTGAGGCTGGTCTCGATGTAGACGTTTTCGCACCTCGAATTTCTTTTTTCTGGAATGCCCATAATGACCTTCTAGAAGAAGTTGCGAAGTATCGGGCAGCCCGTCGAATGTGGGCGCGATTGATGCGAGAGCGCGTTGGAGCAAAAGCTTCGTCTTCCTGGAGGATGAGATTCCATACTCAAACGGCAGGATCGACTCTCACTGCGCAGCAGCCTCTCAATAACATTTCGCGTACCGCATTTCAGGCGTTGGCGGCTGTTCTTGGAGGTACCCAATCCCTTCACACCAATTCGTTTGACGAGGCTCTCGGCTTACCCACCGCTGACGCGGCTCTGGTCGCTCTTCGGACTCAACAGATCCTTGCCCACGAGACGGGGATTACCGGAACTGTTGATCCGTTAGCGGGTTCCTATTACATCGAATCGCTGACGGACCGGTTAGAGGCTGACGCGCTTTTACTTATCGAAAAGATCGATGTGCTGGGAGGCGCTGTCGAGGCAATTGAGGAAGGATTTCAGCAGCGCGAAATCGAGGACTCAGCCTACGAATACGCTGTCCGGCTCGAAGAAGAGTCTTCGGTGGTAGTTGGGGTTAATCGCTATTCCTCCGATGTTCATTTACCTCCGGTACTGGCAGTAGATCCGAGTTTGGAGCGAGATCAAAAACTCCGTTTAGCGTCTGTCAGGGAGAACCGTGACGATACTCAAGTCTCCGGTTTGCTGGCCGAGATTCGTTCTGCTGCAAACAGCGATGACAATCTTCTCTACCCAATGAAGGCGGCGTTGGCAGCTCATGCGACCCTCGGAGAGGTGAGCGCAGCGTTGAGGGAAGTATTTGGTGCATACCATCCTTGACCGAAACGATTGTGGAGCAAGGTGCCGGCCTATAGCCGCTAATGGTCGTAGAAAATACGACCCGTATTCTTTGATTTCCATCACAACGTAGGCTTTGGGGGAGAGACAGATTGAGTTTCGTCTGTTGAGTACCGTTTTCGACCGATGACCAAAACAGTGTCGAAAATCTATCGAATGATTGCCAACACCGAACCAGTAGCCACAGTGTCGCCGGGTTGGATTCGTAGATCGATCAGCTCGCCTTCGATAGGAGATTTGATCTCGTTCTCCATTTTCATTGCTTCGAGCACGCAAATGGGGTCTCCAATTTTCAAGTGTGTGCCAGCTGGAACGTAGGTTTTGACGATTGTTCCTTGCATGGGTGCCGTTATCACTCCGGTGTCGTGACCGGATGTGGTTGAGCGTTCAAGTTTCGGAGGTCGTCGACGAGGGACAGGACCGGATCCGGACATTTCCGGCGATTCTGTGACTGGTGCCCAGAACCGAACCACGAAGCGCTTCCCTCCGACTTCGACAGTCATGGAGCGCTCCTGAATCTCCTCTTGTTCCGGGAGAGTGGGATGTGAGGTTGGATCCGCGTCCCCGAAGCACATTTGATCTTCAACGAAGCGCGTATCGTGGGTCCCTTGGCGAAAGGCTTCCGTTGAGAGGATGGAAAGATGGGCGGGAATCGTGGTTGGTACTCCTGCAACGTGAAAATCAGACAGAGCTCTTATTCCTCGAGCCATTGCTTCCTCTCGGTTAGTGCCCCACACGACTAGTTTTGCAATGAGATTGTCGTAGTACTGGCTGATTGTTGACCCGACTGTTACGCCGCTGTCGACCCTCACGCCGAAACCTCCGGGCTCTTGATATTCGACGAGAGTCCCGGGCGTAGGAGCGAAGTCCGCTGTAGGATCCTCGACGTTGATCCTGAACTCAATGGCGTGACCATGAGTCTCTACCGATTTGAAGGGGAGAGGTTCTCCCATTGCGATACGAAGCTGTGTCTTGACGAGATCGATTCCAGTCACCATTTCTGTGATGGTGTGCTCTACTTGAATCCGAGTGTTCATTTCTAGGAAGTAAGGCTCTCCCGATGAGTCGACAAGGAACTCAACAGTTCCAGCACTTACGTAATCGGCCGATGCAGCGACAGCGATTGCACGTTTCCCGATCTCTTTTCGCTGTTTGGGAGAAAGGCCTGGGGCTGGTGCCTCTTCGATTAGTTTTTGATGGCGCCTCTGGATGCTGCAATCGCGTTCACCAAGAAAAACGCCGTTTCCGTGCAGATCGAAAATGACCTGGGCTTCTATGTGTCGCGACTTTTCTAGATAGCGTTCGATGTAGACCTCCGACCTGCCGAACCAGGCTTCAGCTTCACGTCGAGCGCTCTCGTACGATGCCGCGAGATCTCCTGCGGAAGTCACCACCTTGAGTCCTCGTCCGCCGCCGCCGTGAGCGGCCTTGATCGCGAGCGGGTATCCGTGCTCTTTGGCAAAATTTTCGATTTCAGAGAGGCCTTCGGCAGGTTCGAATGTACCCGGTACTCCCGGAACTCCTGCTTTCGCAGCAGTGAGCCTCGATGACGTTTTATCGCCCATAATCCGGATAGCTTCAGATGGAGGGCCGACCCATATCAATCCTGCATTCGTTACTGCGTTCGCGAATTCGGCGTTCTCAGCGAGAAATCCGTAGCCAGGATGCACGGCTGCAGCTCCCGCTGATTGCGCCGCGTTCATAATGCGGTCTATGTCCAGATAAGACTCAGCGGCAGGTGGTGGACCAATGTTCCACGCTTCGTCCGCGAGTTCGACATGAAGGCTATCTCGGTCCAGTTCGGAGTAGACCGCAATTGTACGAAGCCCCAGCTCGCGGGCAGCTCTGATCACACGGACGGCGATCTCTCCACGATTGGCAATTAGTAGGGATTCCACCGTGGACATCTTATAGCGGGATATTCCCGTGTTTTCTCGGCGGTGTTCCTTCACGCTTATTGCGTAGCATTTCGAGTGCTTGGATGAGAAGTGGGCGAGTCTCTCGGGGCTCTATTACTTCGTCTACCAGTCCACGTTCCGCAGCTAGGTAGGGATGGTTGAAACGTTCCTCGTACTCTTCGATTAGCTCAGTTTGACGATCTTCTGGAGCATCGGAGGCTGCGATTTCTCGTCGATGAATTACGTTGACGGCACCTTGAGCTCCCATCACCGCGATCTCGGCGGTCGGCCAGGCGTAGACCACATCGGCTCGTAGCGCTCGTGAGTTCATCACGACGTAGGCGCCCCCGTAGGCCTTTCGCGTTATGACCGTTAGTTTGGGGACCGTTGCCTCGGCATAGGAATACATGAGCTTGGCGCCGTGTCGAATGATTCCGTTGTGCTCTTGGTCAACGCCAGGGAGGAATCCAGGAACGTCGACAAAGCTCACCAACGGAATATTAAAAGCGTCGCAGAACCGTATAAATCGAGCTGCCTTTACCGAAGCGTTGATGTCGAGCGTCCCGGCAAGTACGGACGGTTGGTTCCCGATGATGCCCACTGCGTGGCCATCGAGACGTGCGAGTCCGACAACGATGTTTTGTGCATAGTGAGAATGAATCTGATAGAACTCACTGTCATCCACGATCATCTCGATCAGCCCGACAACGTCGTAAGGCTGGTTCGGTGAGTCCGGGATGATTGTCGTCAGCCCTTCATCCATGCGATCGGGTCTATCCATGGGCGTGAAGTAAGGCGCGACTTCCATGTTATTGGGAGGTAGAAAAGACAGGATATAGCGGACCTCTTCCAGGGCTTCCTGATCGGTGTTAGACACGAAGTGGGTGACGCCTGACATCGATCCGTGGGCATGTACCCCGCCAAGATCCTCGAAAGACACCTCCTCTCCGGTCACGGCTTTGATGACGTCCGGTCCTGTGATAAATAAATGAGCGGTGTTCTCAACCTGGTAGACAAAATCGGTTATCGCTGGAGAGTAGACCGCCCCACCTGCACATGGTCCCATGATTACGGATATCTGCGGGATGACCCCAGAAGCTCGTACGTTGCGTTCGAATATGCGTCCGTAGCCGTCCAGAGCGACAACACCTTCTTGAATCCGGGCACCTCCAGAGTCCTTTAGAGCGATCAACGGAGCCCCGGTGTTCATTGCTAAATCCATCACCTTGGTGATCTTGTCCGCAACGATCTCTCCGAGGCTCCCCCCGAAGTTGGTGAAATCCTCGGCAAAGACAAAGACGGTTTTACCGTCGATCGTGCCCCAGCCAGTGACAACGGCATCTCCGAGTGGTCGCTTATTCTCGATGCCGAATCCTTGGGCCTGATGCCGCATGAGAGCTCCGGTCTCTTGGAAGGATCCTTTGTCCAGCAATAGCTCAATACGTTCGCGTGCTGTGAGTTTTCCCAAATCATGCTGACGCTCTACAGCCCGTTGATTGTCAGGCTCAAGCGATTTTTCACGCATGCCCCGTAAGCGCTCAATCTTCTCATCAGTACTCACGGCATCCTCGAGTTTCTCTTGGCGTCCAGGTGATCTACTTTATGACTTCCGAACGGAGGATATGGCTACACCTCTCATCATTCATCACATCGACAAGATAGGTTCTACCCAGGACGAGGCAAATCGTCTCGCGGAGTTGGGAGGCGTTCTGCCGCTCCTTCTCATTGCGCGTAGCCAAAGCAGAGGCCGGGGACGTCAAGGCAGAGGATGGCTGACCGCTCCGTGTGCACTTGCCTGTTCACTGGTGGTACGGCCGGAATGGTCATGCCAGAACTGGTCCCGGGTTCCTCTCGTTGCTGGCCTTGCTGCACGTTCTGCAATAAAGGAAGTTGTCGGGCTTGATGTCAGCTTGAAATGGCCAAACGATCTCGTAACAGGGGATGGCAAGATCGGAGGTGTACTTTCGGAGAGCTCTGGAGACCGCATGACCGTTGGCCTTGGAGTCAACCTGTGGTGGCCCGATCCACCGTCCGAGATTGCCGCGCTTGGTATTGAGGATCCGGAATGGGAAATCGCCAACAGCATCGCCTTGATCTGGGCAGAAAGAATGATTTCCGTTTTAGACGGCGATTTCACTCACTGGGGGTATGAGGAATACAGAAAGGTGTGTGTAACACTCGGAACCGAGATCATCTGGGAACCCGATGGCCGCGGGGTGGCTGTAGACATAGCTTTCGACGGAGCACTTTTGGTGGACACTACGGGAGGGCGATTGGAACTTCGATCTGGCGAGGTTCGAGAGGTTCGTCCCACTACGCTTGATTCTGATCCGGGACGCTATAGAGGAGACGATGCTCGGTGAGCTTGTTGAAAGGTGAGGGAAAGGTACTCATCCTTTTTGGGACGCGAAGTGTGGTTTCCGGCGCGATCACTCACGAGGTCTACATGGCGCGTCCAGATCTGAGTGGAGATTGGCCGACAGCTGTGATTTTCCCATCTGAATGGGGGATTACGTCATCGATGAAGGAACTCGCTCGGCGTCTTGCACGTCAAGGTTTGGCTGTAATTGTCGTAGATCCGTATCGAGGAGAACCCCCGGAGAGGGCAGCATCCTTAGAGGAGGCTGAAGCTGTTTTCGCGACTGTTCCAATCGATCGGGTGTTGCGCGATGGCGCGGACGTTATCCGCTATATCGAAAACCCAGCAGGATTTTGGTCCACCGCTGAGCATGGATTTGCGGTAATCGGTATCGGATCCGCTGGGACGGCGGCAGCACGCACTGCTGCTGCTACTGGTGCAGCTTTGGTTTTGGTCTCGACTACTCCTGATCTAACTGAAGTCTCTGGACCGATCCTC
>CAJWGC010000075.1 GCA_913031525.1 uncultured Acidimicrobiia bacterium
TCATGCTTTCGATCAGTTCCAGAATCGTTGCCTGGATCGTCACGTCTAGCGCTGTGGTGGGTTCATCGAGAATGATCATTTCTGGTCGATTGATAAGAGCCCTAGCAATGGTCAAGCGTCGTTTCATTCCGCCCGAGAGCCGGTCAACAATGTCGCGGCGACGATCAGTGAGTTGGGAAAAGTTCAAGAGCTCTTCGATTCGTTTCCTAATAGTTGCGCGAGGCAGACCGAAGTAGCGCCCATATACGAACAGATTTTCTTCTACCGGTAACTCTGTGTCTAGATTGTTTTCCTGAGGAACGACTCCGAGTCGTGCCCTGATCGCAGGACCGTCTTGTTCGGGGTTCATACCGAATACTGTCAGTGTTCCGCTAGAAATAGGTGATACTGCTCCGATCATTCGCATGGTCGAGCTCTTGCCGGCTCCATTCGGTCCGAGAAAGCCGAATGCTTCGCCCGGGGCGACGTCAAAGTCAATGGCATTGACAGCAGTGAGATCTTCGAAGTTTTTGGTGAGTTGGCGTGCGTGCACTAAGGGATTAGTCATACTTAGGAATCGTACCCGGTGAGCATACGAAAACACCCAGTAACCTGCAGTCCATGCTCATTAAATCATCTACGCATTCATGAAGATCATTGTCCTCGGTGCAGGGGGAACTGGACGAGAACTTTTGCGTCGTCTGGCTGATGTTTGGAATGTAGTTCTTGTGGACCAAGATGCAGACAGGCTCGCTGGAGCTTTGTCGATTAGGGATTGTCGAGGTGTGCAAGGAGATGGATCTAGTTCGGTAGTACTCGAGCGGGCAGGTCTATCCGAGGCGGCTGCGTTAGTGGCGGCGACCTCTGATGACGACGTGAATCTTGAAGCTATACGACTAGCCCTCGAGGCTCACTTATTCCGGATCGTTGGTGTAGCGGCCGACCCAGAACGTATTGAAGAATATCGATCTCTCGGTGTGCCGGTCCATGCTCCCCATGGACTAGCGGCTCGAAACATTGAGTTGTCAATTGAACCTCGTCGTGTCGCCAGCAGTGTATTTGCAGGCGGTCGGGCTGAGGCTATCGAGATTGAATTGTCTCCCGACGCGAGTGTTGTTGGCCGGCGCTTAGCTGACCTCAGCTCGAGCACTTGGATCGTGGCAGCTGTTCTTAGAAACAACGAGATCGTGATACCCCATGGCAATACGGTTCTACAGCCCAGAGATCGAATCACGGTTGTTGGGGCAGCCAGCGACTATTCCGGAATTGTCTCTACTTTTACAACCGGCCTTAACAGTTTTCCTCTCCAATTTGGCCATAAAGTGGCTGTCGGCGTCGAATCGCAATCCGATATCACCGGTGCGGTTGCAGAGGCTGCCAGCCTGGTCCGAAACTCGCAGGCAGATACATTGACGTTGGTTTATTCCCTTGCGGCTAACGAGGAGGAAGGAAAGGGGCAGGAACTTGTGGAGTCCGCTGCCGAGTCAGTGACTGGCGTTGAAGTCGAGTTGCGTCCGGTTGAGGGAAGAATCCGGGAAGGACTTCAAGAGGTCGCCAAGGAAGAGAGTATTGGAGTGATCGTTGTTTCCGCTCCTGATCCTTCTGAACGCTTTCCCAAGTTCAAGGTTGCCCAACTGCTCAACGCATACATTGGGAGAGTGCCGGTTCTCCTGGCTAGATCAACTCTGCCTTATACCGAGGTAGTTGTTCCAGCGCGGCGCACTCCTTCCGGGGAACGCGCGGCCCGAGTTTCTATTGATCTTGCCCATGCGCACGATATTCCCTTGAACGGCATTGCTGCTGTTGCCCCTAACTTCGTTGCCACGCGTGTTGATACGGTCGAAGCAGCTCGATCGTCCATTGCTTGGTTGCTCGAGGAAGGAGCAATACGCGGTGTTGCCGTGGATCGCCATGTAAAGCAAGGCAATCCAGTTCGAATCATCACTGGAGCAGTTACCAGTTCGACGCTCCTTGTTATCGGGTCTCCACAGTCCCCGATGCGCCTTTTGCGCCCCGGAATTGCCGGATTGGTAGCATCGAGATCTTCCTCTTCCGTGATGCTCGTTCCCAGTCTGACATGATCGATTTCGATTTGGCGGTCGCGTCAAGCGATGCTGTACACCTACTTCCTGGGCCAGGAGGTTTCGTGCTGATTGGTTTCGGGGCTTTTGCGCTTCCCTTGGTAGCGCGACGCCTTTTACTTCCAGCGATCGTTCTGGAAATCCTTTACGGATTGCTGTTAGGTCCGGAGATACTTGATTGGATATCGGCTGCATCAAGCGACGCACAGTTCATTCAGGTTCTAGCAGAACTTGGTCTTTTTATGCTTATGTTCCTCGCAGGTTTTGAGGTGGATTTCGAGCGTCTTGAACGACAAGGGCCCGGGTCACTTTTAACAGGATTGGTGATCTTTGCTGCTGTCGTTACGGCTGCTTGGTTTGGATTCAGCTTCCTGTCTCCCGAATCTACTGAACAGAGACTTTTCTTGACACTCCTCATCTCTGCAGCTTCTTTAGGCATTGTGATTCCCGCTCTGCGTAGCACTGGGCGATCTAGCACCAAGCTCGGTCAGCTCACTATTGTCACGGCCGTTCAAGCCGAGTTCTTGTCTGCAGTTGCGATTGTTGTTTTTGGTGTTTGGTTCCAACAAGGATTCGGTCTTAGTCTTCTCGGTGTTCCTGGATTGTTCGCGATCATGGCAGTATCGCTCTTTATATTGCGGCGCCTTTCTTGGTGGTTTCCTGAGCGTTTTGAGCGACTCTTCGCTTCGGATGATCCTGATGAGATCGGTATCCGATCCACACTCGCATTGTTGCTTGTTTTTGTCGGCGTAGCTGAGGCGCTCCAGATTGAGCCCATTCTTGGTGCATTCATGGCGGGGGCCCTATTTGCTTACATCTTTAGGGAGACTGGGGAACTAGAAGCTCGTCTTAACGGAATCTCCTACGGATTCTTCATTCCCGTTTTTTTTATCAATGTCGGTGTAAATTTCCCATTGGGAGAGCTCACCGAAGGCTCTGTACTTGGTAAGGCCCTTGGCCTCATCGCGGTCGCTGTCGGAGTCAAAATCGCGCCCGCCTTGTTGCTGATGCTTCGCGGCTTCTCACTGCGAGAATCACTGGCAGCGGGAGTGCTACTTGCTGGTCAGCTCAGCGTGAGTATTGCTCTCGCTGGATTAGGTATTGAATTAGGCCTTATCGACGAAGGTCTTGCAGCCGGTGTAATCTTGCTCGTCGGGGTTACTGCGATTCTGTCTCCTGTCGTTTTTCGTCTGCTGGTTCCCGATCTTGGCCGAGAAGAAACTTCGGAGGGGAGAGGGGATCTCCTTGGCTGAAGACTGTTGCCATTCGTATCCCTAATCGCGTCTTCGCTTGAAGGAGGAACGTATCGAATTCGGATTAGTGCTTACCCAATTCAGCAGTCGCTGGGATCATGTTGTTTCTGACGCTCGTTTGGCCGAAGAAGGTGGACTCGACTCGTTGTGGTTAGTGGATCACCTTCTTATGACTCGAGATCCAAGATCCGACATCCTTGAGGGATGGACATCGTTATCGGCCGTAGCTGCTATGACGAAGCGAGTACGTATCGGCCATCTTGTTCTTTCGGCATCTTTTCGTAACCCTGGGTTGTTGGGAAAGATGGCTTCTACGCTCGACGTTGTGTCGAATGGCCGACTCGATCTGGGTCTTGGCGCAGGCTGGCACGAGCCAGAGTATCTCGCTTTCGGGTATAGGTTTCTTTCTGCTGGAGAGAGACGCCGTTATTTGGAGGAGTATGTCGATGCCTTGCGACAGCTTTTTGAGGGTGGGCCCGTTGATTTTCATGGTGAATATATCGATTTCAAAGCAGCGTATTGCAGGCCGCGACCTGTTCAGGAAGGAGGACCTCCGATAGTGGTTGGCGCTTCACAGCCGCTTATGTTGAATTTCGTTGGCCGTAAGGCCGATGTATGGAACTGTCCGTCAGCAGCACTTCCTCGATTCGACGAATTGAGAGGGCAGGTACTCGACGCGGCTGGTGATCGTTCGGTGCGTACCACTATTCAAGTGCCAGTTGCTGTAGGTCGAGATCGGAATGAAGCGAAAGCTGCTCTCGAGGTCGGCCGATCCCATATGGATTGGATGGGCGATATTGAAGCGATTGGTATTACTGGGGTGCTGGATGAAGCTGTCGAAAAAGCTATCGCATATTCTGATCGCGGTGTGGATGGAATCATTGCGGTATTGCCAGGGTCTAAGGGAAGACCAGATTTTGTTGAGGCGTACGCTGAACTAGCGCGGATTGTCCGTGCTAGTTGAGCATTCAGCTCAATCGGGAGGTTGGTCCGTCCTCTGATTGATCTTCGGGATATCTGAGGCGGTTCTTCGGCTCCCGATCTGACTGATCGAGATCACAAGTACCACTCCGGCGAAGGCGAGAAGGATCGGTGCAGTGAGGGATTCTGGTGCTGCCAAATTGCTTGTTTCGGTACCGTCGGGCCAAGGCCACAATACTCGCAGTGATCCCGACATTAACCCGATGAGTAAAGCCATTGCTGTATCGCGATATCGGCGTAATAGTTGATCGAGAAGTGTCGAGAACAATCCCAAACTGACGATTGCGCCAAGGAGGAACAGTCCGAGTAGGGCGAATTGCCGGTCGTTGATTGCTGAAAGAACAGATCCGTACATGCCAAGCATTAGCAGGATGAAAGATCCGCTGATTCCCGGAAGGACCATCGCGATGATGGCGATCGCTCCTGCACCTAGAAATAATGCTGCGGCTGGATCGACGATCTCTTCTGATCTCAGGCCGAGTGTCGCAAACGTAGTAACGGCCATGATCACGGTGCCGACTATTCGCCAAGGAGTCCAGGATGATAAGAAGCGCCAGGTAATGCTAATTGATCCCACGACTAGCCCGAAGAAGAGCGCTGATGTGTTCTGTGGTGCTCGCTCTAAAAGGTGCTCCAGCAGCGTGCTCAGCGACGCAACGGCTAGGAGGATACCGGCGAGTAATGGGGCGAGTAATTGCCACTCGGTCGCTCGGAAACGATTCACCGCCTCTTTCCATTTTCCGGATAAAGCCAAAGTCACCGCGGAAGCACCAGTATGGATGGCGCGAATTAGGCGTTCGTAAATGCCAAGGACGAGCGCGATGGTGCCGCCCGAAACCCCAGGGACTAGATCTGCAGATCCCATCAGGAATCCGCGGACTATATGAACGGCTAACTGGCGTAGAGTTCGAGAGGACTTAGGCATGACGCGGCAGGGTACTGAAGAGAAACGAGAGCGTCGTGCAAATGTGCCGGTTGGCTTTATCTGCGGTACATCTGCATACGATGGGGGACTGTGAGAGCTATCGTGCAGCGGGTTTCTTCGGCATCTGTGACTGTCGATAGTTCTGTGGTCGCGTCGATCAGTCGCGGACTACTGGTGCTAGTTGGTGTTGCAGAAGGAGACACAGGGCAAGATGCAGAAGCTCTTGCTTCCAAGATTGCTGCGATGCGAGTGTTTCCTGACGAAGAAGGACGAATGAATCTATCAGTCGATGACGTTGCCGGTGAGGTGCTGGTAGTCAGCCAGTTCACGCTACTTGCCGACGTGCGTCGAGGGCGGAGACCGTCACGAGTACGTCTTCGCCGGGGATGCGAACCACGATGGGGACGTTGATACCCGCCTGATGCTTCAAAGCTACGGTCCGATGCTTCTCCCTCCGGGTGTCGCGGTCACCTATCCCACCGGGGAGAGCGTCAAAGGGGACGCACAGGGGCACAATCTGGGTTACGCCTTCATTCGAAGCGTGCGACAGGCCAACGTCCAGTCCCCCTGGATCCTCAACTTTCAGAGCAACGCCTCACCGAAGGCCACGGTGCGCATCCACCGGCTATCGCCCATGGACGGTACGCAGTTCGTCGGTCAGGCTCCTTC
>CAJWGC010000076.1 GCA_913031525.1 uncultured Acidimicrobiia bacterium
AGCGATCTGACCAAAGGGCTACAGGCTGTCGATGTTGCATCTGGAGTTGCTGTATGGGAGGCGTCGGCTTCTGCATTGTGTGACCAGCAGTGGGCCTCGCCGGTAGTCGTCGGCGAGACGGTCATTATTCCTAGTTCTGACGGTTGGCTTTACGCCATAGACGCCGATACGCGCCGTACTTTGTGGGAGCTGGAGCTGACTGTAAACGAAGGTCCGGCGCGAGACGGTCCGTTTTGCAGTCGCGATGAAGCGACAGTCGACTCCGTTGGTTTGCAGGCAACGCCAGCGGTAGCGCCTGATGGAACGATCGTGGTGGGGTCCTTAGGAGGATGGCTCTATGCAGTCAGTGAGGCTGGGTAAGGTCGGATTCAGCGGTAGCGCCAGACGATACGACCTTTGGTTGGATCATACGCAGAGACTTCAAGCTCTACTCGATCCCCAGGAATAATGCGGATGAGTCTCCCGCGTCTCATTTTGCCAGAGGCCCGAGCTGTGAGCTCGTGCCCTGAATCAAGCTTCACTTTGAAACTGGCATTTCGCAATGTCGCTACGACTGTTCCCTGAGCGCGGAATACGTCGTCTCCTGTTGCCATCAATACTCTCCCTGAATTCAGACTGAACCTTAGTGGTCACTTGGAGTCGCGATGACCGCTACGGATGCGCACTGGTATACAGTGCTATCCAATGTCTGTTCTAGATCTACTCAATCCGTCTTTTCGTGACGAGTCCCAGCCACCTGGCGAAGACTTCTTTCGATTCGCGAGTGGCGGCTGGTTAGACGCGAACCCTGTTCCACCTGAATACGGATCATGGGGATCCTTTCATGAGGTGCAACTAACGAACGAAAACTTACTTCGCAGTCTTATGGAAATTGCGGCCTCTGATCCTGCAGACGAAACGGCCGATTTAGTTGGGCGTTTTTATGCATCGGGGATGGCAACAGATCAGATTGAAGCAAGTGGTATCGATTCTTTGCGGTCTGTACTGGCGGATATCGATGGCCTTCGTGATAGCGACGACCTATACGAAATCGCGGCGCGACTGCACCCAATAGGAGTGTCGTTGATTTTTGGTCTATACGTGGCTCCTGACTTCGAAAACAGTGATCGAAATCTGCTCTATCTGGGACAAGGTGGACTGGGGCTTCCCGAACGTGATTACTACCTGCGGGATGACCAGCGATCGAGAGATTTACGGATCCGGTATCGAGATCATATTGTGGCACAGCTCATCAATCTTGGTATCGAGAGCAATCAGGCTCAACGCGATGCGGATTCCATCATCAACCTTGAGAAGTTGTTTGCGGAGGAGTCTTATACAGCCTCGCAGTTGCGCGATGTTGACCTGACTACCAACAAAGTATCGGTAGGAGACTGCGTCTCGCTGATGGAAGGATTTAGCCTTTCCGCGTTCTTTGAAGCTATCGGCGCCAGTGCTGCGGAAGCGGTCAACCTGGATAACCCCGGGTTTTTTTCTGCAGTCGGCACCATTCTCAGTGAGACTTCAGTAGAGGTTTTGCGTGCATACTCCAGATGGCATGTGGCCCGCTCTTTCGCATCAGCGCTTCCTGAAAATTTCGAAAACGAAGAGTTTGAATTTTACGGAAAGGCACTGAGTGGACAGCAAAGACAAAAGGAGCGCTGGCGGCGCGTACTAGCTGCGGCAACTAGCGAGATTGGTGAATCGGTCTCCCGCCTCTATGTCGAATCTGCCTTCAGCCCAGAGGCGAAAGCACGTTGCGAATTATTAGTTGACGGACTTATCGATTCAATGCGCCGTTCGATCGAAGCGCTTACTTGGATGGGTGAAAACACCAAGCAAGAAGCTCTGATCAAGCTCAACGGATTTACTTATAAGATCGGTTACCCAGATCTTTGGCAAGGAACTGACGGTCTAGAAATATCAGCCACCGCGCCGTGGGTATCGAACCGCATGGCAGCGAGAGTGTTCAAGTTTCGACGCGAGATCGAAAAACTTGGACGACCCGTTGACGATACTGAATGGGCGATGCCTGCACACGTGGTGAATGCTTATTATCACCCTCTGCGAAACGAGATTGTATTTCCGGCTGGGATTCTCCAGCCTCCTTTCTTCTATTCCAAAGGCGACGATGCTCTCAACTATGGCGCGATCGGATCGATCATCGGACACGAGATCACTCATGGATTCGATGACCAAGGCAGCCGATTTGATGCGAATGGGCATTTGCGAGAATGGTGGGCCGAAGAGGATCGGGCTGAGTTCGAGAGACGAGCCAATGTGGTGGTGGCGCAATTCGATGCTTACGAGATCGCCGACGATTTAACTGTAAACGGGCGGCTTACACTCGGCGAAAATATCGCCGATCTTGGAGGAATTTCGATTGCTTTTAGAGCGTTCAACCGTGTGAAAAATGATACGGAAATGTTAGGAGGGTTCACTCCGGCCCAGCGATTTTTTCTATCTTACGGAACGATCTGGCGTCAGAATTATACGGACGAGTATCTGCGTCTTCTCGTTAATACCGATCCCCACTCGCCGACGATGTTTCGTTGTAACGGAGCTCTTGCCAATCTCCCTGCATTCGCTCAGGCCTTTGGCCTCAGTGAGAGCAGTCCGATGGTCCGCGGTCAGCCGGACAGAGCGGAGATCTGGTGAATCGGATCTTCGTTTATGGACATCGTCTCATGATATGAAGCACTATGTCACCGGCAATGGACGTTGAAATCGGATCGAGCCACACTGGTCACATGATGTGTGCTACGACGCCGGGTGAAGGATCCGAGTTCTTGCGTCTTGTTCCTTCCGGAGAGATATATCTCAAGTCACGCCGAACCAGAGAGAAGTTTATGCGTGCGTTGGTATCCAACGTGCGTGATGGTCTCAAGGGATCCAAGATTGACGCTGTGGTACGTCGTAGTGGATACCACGAGCTGAGTATTGAGACTGTTCATTTCGAAGGAGCTTCTCGGGTTGCGTCGAAAACTTTCGGTGTGAATCGAGTTGAGAGAGTGATTCCGATGGCGTTTGATTCTCTTGGTCAGCTTTCGAAGATTGTGGCTGAAATTTTCCGCGAGCAGGTGCGAGATCGCCGTTTTGCTGTCCGAATGAAAAGGCGCGGATCGCATGGCTGGACTTCGCGAGACGCTGAAGTTGAGATCGGCAATCTTCTTTTCGCAGAGTCTAGCGGTGTCGATCTTACGAATCCTGAGGTGACAGTCAGAGTGTATGTCAACGATGCTCAAGCACTAGTAGTGAACGAATCATATTCGGGTCCGGATGGACTCCCCTGTGGCACTCAGCGCCGCGTGCTTGCCCTCGTTTCAGGGGGAATTGACTCTCCCGTCGCGGCTTGGATGCTGATGCGAAGAGGGTGCTCCATCGACTATCTCCATTTGAAAATCGACTGTTCGGTTTCGGACCACGCGCTTGTTGTAGCCGATACGCTTGATCGTCAATGGGGACATGGAGTGAAGTCTCGTTTTCACGTTGTGGACTTCCAACCCATCAAGGAGCAACTGCGTGACCGTGTAGCTCCGCGGGACCGTCAGGTAGTGCTGAAACAACTCATGTTGGCTGCCGGCGCTGAGGTAGCTCGTCGTTCCGATATTGAGCTGATGGTGACAGGAGATTCACTTGGTCAGGTTTCTTCACAGACCGCCGCCCATCTAGCTCAGATAGACAGCTTTGTCGGTTTTCCTACCCTCCGTCCGCTCGTTGGGATGACCAAGGAGGAGATCATTATTCGGAGCCGCAGTATTGGCCTCTATGACCTGTCTATTCGGGCACGAGAAGTCTGCGATCTATCTGAAGGGCGACCTGTGGAGACTGCGGCCAGCGCGATACGCCTCGACTCTGCACATAGAAAACTCGACGATGACACGCTAGATATGGCTCTCAAGTCATGGGAGTCGATTGATACGAGAGAGTGGGCTCCGGGAGTTTCTTTGGTGCCAGCCGCTCTCGATCCCAGATTCGCGGATGGATGATTCGGTCTAGTTCAATTACCAGTTTGGGGTGTTTGGATTCCAGTATTCAGCGAGGATTTCGTCGAATGATTTTGTTGGGACTAGTACGGCCGCTCCGCCATCTGTGACATAGTGACGAATAGGGATTGCAATCTTCGAGATATTGCTGGTCGTGACATTGCGAAGATCCCATGCAATCCCGATGGCATCTGTGATAGTGATCCCATCGTCGATTGTCACGGCATCGGAAATGCTTCCGGCTATCTCGACTAGAGAAGTAAACGTGTCGAGAGATTTAACCTTTCCAAGCAACTTGATAATTACATCGCGCTGACGTTCGTTTCGTGTGAGGTCGCTCACGCCTGACATGCTTTTCCAACGACCGTTCACGAGTTCCTTGGTCTTTCGTGAGCGGACCCACCCTAAGGTCGTTTCTCCGTCTGCTTCGGAGCAGCCAGCTGGAAGCTGCCATTTCTTATCCTTCGTCGGGTTATCGACGCAGATTGTGATACCTCCGAATGCGTCTATGACACGGGTGAAATCGTCGAAGTTGAACAAGGCAAAGTGGTCTGCCTGAATTCCGGTGTAGTTAGCCACCGTGAGAGCAAGTAGTTCGGGGCCGCTGGCCGCATTTCCGCATCCCCTGAGGGAAGTGTTGACTCGGCGAGCTCGCTTCCAGCACGGATTAGGGAGCCAAAGATCTCGCGGAATTGATACGAGCATCGGATCATCGTTCTGGGGTAATAAGGCGAGCATGATCACATCGGCTCTGATACCGATTCCGTCTTCGCGGGCATCGGATCCGATGAGGAGAAAGGCGTTGAATGCTTCATTAGGTATTGGAGGACTAGTGGAGAAATTCGGATCGTAGGGAAGTTGGTCTCCTTCGATATCGGGCGCCTTGGTCGTTGTAGTTGTTGGTTCTGCATGCGTAGTGGTGGTGGTTGCTTCATCGACCATGGCATCGAGTGTGGTTGTTGTCGTCGACAGATCGGATGATTGAGGTTCAACCGGAGGGTCGTCTATTTCTACTGGAGGTGCCGTAGGACGTTCTTCATCTTTTAGCTGCAGGATGGCCTCGCGGGCATTGTCCACGTCGACATTGATGCTTTCGATCGATCGAAACTCGAGCCATACGCCGACCACGGTCCAGATCACAAAGGCCAAGGCGATGACCGCGATGGCGATGATTCCGCGGAAGAACCACCTGAGGATCTTTCGGCGGCTCCAACCAGAAGCGGCGTTCTTGTCGTCAGGAAATGGATCGGCAGCGCGGCGTTTCAAGATCCAGCGGATCTATGAAGATTACTGGTAGTTCTGAAAAATGTCCGCTCTCGAGACCTGATGGGGATCTGTTGGAGGGACTTATCGACTACTGAGGTCTGTACCCACCTATTCTGGGGTTGATGCAAAGCCTCGTTTATCCTGGGATTTTCGCCGCGTCGGCGCTTCTATCATTATTTCTTACACCTCTTGCCATGAGATTTGCTCTCCGTCGGAGCATTGTTGATGAGCCTGGCCCCAATAAGAGCCACAGTTCTCCGGTTCCGTACCTGGGAGGTGTTGCGATTGTGGTGTCATTTGTCCTAGCGGTGATTCTCGCTGCGTTAGCGCGCGGTTCGAGTAACGGAGTTAACGAGATCCTTGTCGTACTGGCACTCGGTCTTGTTGTAGCTGGCGTTGGCCTTGCCGATGATCTGCGTCCTTTTAGTCCGATCCTTCGTCTCGGGATTGAGACAGCAGTCGCTATTGGCCTGTGGTTTATTGACGTTCGTGTGATGATGTTTGGAAACGAAGCTGTTGGTTTTG
>CAJWGC010000077.1 GCA_913031525.1 uncultured Acidimicrobiia bacterium
TAGCGCCCCAGTTGTTCAACTCCGTCAATCTCCCCACGTCGTTTCACCTCTACCGCCACAGTGGTGCCCTCGGCGTCACGACATAAGAGATCCACAGGACCAACCGGAGTCGGATATTCGCGACGGACCAGTGTCATACCATCGCCCAACACCTGGGGACGATCAGCGAGCAATCGTTGTAACTCCGCCTCGACACCGTCTTTATCAAGCCCTGGATCGTGCCCCATATCTATTTCGGTCTCGAAATAGATCTCGCCAAAAATGATGGTCAGCGTTTCACCCTTCGAATTCGTAACAACCCACCGATCGTCTTCCTCTTCGAACTGGTTCGGAGCATTCATCCAGTTCAATGGCTTATAGGCACCACCATCGGCGTGTACAGCTACACACCCGTCTGCCTTGATCATTACAAGTCGAATCGCCATCGGAAGACGCGCCGTAAGCCGTCCGTCATAGCCGACCTCACATTCCGCCACCCGAATTCGCATAAGCGGTCAGCGTAGACGGGTCTGCAAACCCATCTCCAACTTCAACGCAGAGTGGCTCAGTAACCAGAATTCGTTTGGGAAATATCGGAATCGCGAATAGAACGCTGAAGCTGCTACAGACAACAATCTAACGACAGTCCTATTAGCCCACCGAACCCTCCATTTGAAGCTCGATAAGGCGATTCAGCTCAACTGCATATTCCATTGGAAGTTCTTTGACGATAGGTTCAATAAAGCCTGCCACGATCATCGCGGTGGCCTCTTCTTCGGTAAGGCCACGGCTCATCAAATAGAACAGCTGCTCTTCTCCCACTTTCGACACTGTTGCCTCATGGCCAATCTGCGTATCCGACTCCTCAATCTCCATATATGGATATGTGTCCGAACGAGAATCCTCATCAAGGATCAACGCGTCACAGCGCACAAAGGACTTGGCATGATCGGCTCCGGGCTCAACACGAACAAGCCCACGATAACCGGCACGGCCACCGTCCATCGAGATCGACTTCGAGGTGATCAGGGACGTCGTGTTAGGAGCAGCGTGAATCATCTTGGCGCCAGCGTCTTGGTGCATTCCATGAGCAGCAAAAGCAATTGAAAGTACCTCTCCATGAGCGCCCTCGTCCATCAACCAAACAGCGGGATACTTCATTGTGAGCTTCGAGCCTATGTTGCCGTCGATCCATTCCATAGTCGCGTTCTTGTAAGCAACGGCGCGTTTGGTCACCAAGTTATAGACGTTGTTCGACCAATTTTGGATAGTGGTATAACGGCAGCGACCGCCTTCCTTAACCACGATCTCTACTACTGCCGAGTGAAGTGAGTCAGTGCTATAGATCGGTGCGGAGCACCCTTCAACGTAATGGCAGTACGCTCCCTCGTCGACAATGATGAGTGTGCGCTCAAACTGGCCCATGTTCTCAGCGTTAATTCGGAAATAGGCCTGAAGAGGCTGATCAACATGTACCCCCGGAGGAACATAGATGAAGGATCCTCCGGACCAAACGGCCGAGTTGAGCGCGGCAAATTTATTGTCATTAGGCGGGATAATCGTCCCGAAATACTCCCTAACAATATCCGGATGTTCGCGAACAGCCGTATCCATGTCGCAAAAGATGACCCCCATTTCCTCGAGGTCTTCTCGATTGCGGTGGTACACCACCTCGCTCTCATACTGAGCCGTTACTCCTGCAAGGTACTTACGCTCAGCTTCAGGGATACCGAGCTTCTCGTACGTCTCCTTAATGGAGTCCGGAACCATATCCCAGTCTTTGGCTTGTCCTTCGACCGGCTTGATGTAGTAGTAGATATCGTCAAAATCGATCTCTTCGAGGGCGCCGTCCCCGCCCCACGTCGGCATAGGCTTACGTAGAAAGCGCTGATACGCCTTGAGACGAAAAGCAACCATCCAGTCAGGTTCCTTCTTCATAGAAGACATCTCAAGAATGATCTCTTCGTCCAGCCCCTTGCGTGGCTTAAAGACGTAGTCCTCTTCGTCACGCCAGCCGAGTTCGTAAGAACTCAGATCGACATCAATAGCGGACATGTTCTCTCATTTCTCGAACGATTTTCGCTAACCAGGTAGTCGTATTTTTGCAGATGGTAGAACAGTACTCAATATAAAAAGCGTTGTCGCTCACAGAATCGGAATTCTCGCCTTGGAAGAACAGATACCCTCACAACTCTAATTCCCTGTTCAGATATACCTGCTCTTCTATCTGGTGGAAATACCCACCCCGTATGTAAAAATCAAGCTTGTCGTCCTCATCAAAGAGGCAGCTCCGAAAAATGGACAGGGCTGCAAACCCCCCCGTCATAAGTTACAAGAGAGCACCTGGAGCTACAGAACTACTAGCTTCTTTGAGATCTACCCCTGGAGAAACATGAACAAGGTACGTATCGCTGTTCAGATTCGTCCGCAACATTGCGATTATGCCGATATGGCGCGTGCCTTAGACCAGGCGGAAACATTAGGAATCGACATCGCTTATACATGGGATCATTTCTTCCCGCTCGCAGTCGTTCAATCCACTCGACATCGCCAATTCGGCCCCTCGGAGGGAAAGCATTACGAAGCCTGGACTCTCCTCGCAGCATTCGCCGAACGTAGCAAACGAATCCTTCTCGGAACTCTTGTTACGGCAAACTCTTACCGAAACCCACAGCTACTCGCCGATATGGCCCGGACCATCGATCACATCTCATCGGGAAGAGCGATTCTCGGAATCGGGTCAGGATGGAATCAGCGCGACTACGAAGAGTACGGGTATGAATATGGCACCGCAGGAAGTCGGTTGCGCGATCTAGATGCTGCTATGCCACTCATCAAAAAGCGGATATCGTTACTCGACCCACAGCCAATCGGATCTCTGCCCATCCTGATCGGTGGAGGCGGAGAAAAAGTCACACTGAGAATCGTTGCTGAATACGCCGACATATGGCACAGCTTCGGAACTCCAGATATCGCGCGTCATAAGAACGACATCCTTGACGATTGGTGCGATAAAGTCGACCGCAATCCCGAAGAAATCGAACGAGCTGTAGGCGTGCAGAAGCAACCCACGGATGGAGCGGCAGCGACGGGAGACGAATACCATGATATCGGTATTCGTCAATTCACTATCGACCTCGACGGACCCGATTTCAATTTTGATGGAATCGACGATTGGCTGTCCTGGCGCGATCGAAAAAACGCGCCGAGTTAAACGGCGCATCTCGTTGCCAGTCGACGAGATAATGCGGTATCTAGAACGTGGTAAGAATCAACACTGCCCTCACCTCGCACTTACAGCCAACAAGGAGTTCACCCTGGCAAAACGATCCGCGCTCGATTCTTAATCAGCGAACTTTCGTCTCCATCAAGCCAAACCGCGTTCCCAAACCCGTACAAGTTCGCGGTAACGAGGATTCCTGTTAACCAGACCGATATGCGTATCGTCGCCTATGACTCTGCCGCCATGGAGAAATACGACACGATCGGCACGCTCCGCACTGCGAAGTCGGTGTGCAATGACCACAGCAGTGCGACCAGAAAGAAGAACCCGTAAGGCCCCTTCAACTTGAACTTCTGTTTCCGGATCGAGGTTGCTCGTAGCTTCATCTAAGACGATCACAGCGGGATCAATCAAAAAAGCTCTTCCGAGCGCAATCAACTGTCGCTCTCCCGCTGAAAAACGACTGCCGTGTTGTCGTACGTTGGTATCGAGTCCATTAGGGAGCATCTGCACCCACTCGTCGATACCCATAGAACTACAAACGCGCCAAATATCACGATCAGTGGATTCGCGATTTCCGTAGATAAAGTTCTCGCGCAATGTCCCATTAAATAAGTAGTCATCTTGCGGAATGAGTGTGAAGAATCGAGATCGAGATTCATTAGTTAGATCACGCAAATCGTGACCATCAACCCTGACGAGGCCCTCCGTAGGATCGTAGAGACGCATGAGCAGTTTGGCGACCGTCGACTTACCTGCCCCAGTCTCTCCGACGATGGCCACTCGCTGACCGGCTGGAATGTCAAGGTCCATGCGATCCAGAACTAAACCACTGCCAGAGTAGGAGAAAGAAACATCGCATAGCCGCAGTGAACCCGAAGCATGTTCAGGAAGATCGTAGGCCGTGGAACTCTGAACCAGAGCAGGCTGAGTATCGAGTATTCCGACAATCTTCTTAAGAGCTGCGAGAGACGCCTGTAGCAAATTAGAAACCTGAACCAGTCCGACGATCGGCTGAAAGAACCACTCCAGGAGTAGAAGGAACGCAACTAGAGAACCGAATGTCAGATCCCCTTCGATAACACGCCTACCTCCGACAAAGAGAACAAGACCAATACCCGCGGTATGAAGTACTGACACCGAAGGGAAAAACCACGAAATGGCTCTTGCTGCTTGCATATTCGCTTCGAAATAACTTTCATTCACGCGCCCAAAAGTCCCAGACTGCTGGGGATACTGCGTAAACGCCTGCACTTCTCGCACCCTATCGATACCTTCCTGCAGAGTGGCCAACACCGCCGCGATCCGCTCACGTACCCTTCCGTAAGCCAAAGACACGTAATACTGAAACAAAATGGTGAGGATCATCAAAACCCCGATGAGCGCGAACACAACCAGAGCAAGCTGAACATCAACGACAAGCAGCGCAATAGCAACACCAATCGATGTGAGTATGTTGGTCAGAGCTGTCACAGCACCCTCGTTAACGAAATCGGTCAACGCTTCGATGTCTGATGTCATACGGGAAACAAGAACGCCAGTCTTGGATCTATCGAAAAATGCCATGTCAAGACTCAGAATGTGGGCATAGACTCGACTACGCAGTCTCAGTAGGAACTGCTCTCCAACCCACGAGACGGCTTTTTGAGATATCCGCTGCGCCACATATTGAAGAACGAGCAGAGCGATGAAAGCCAAGCCAGCTCGAGCGACAATCATCTCATCACTAGCAGCAACACCGTCATCTAGACCGTCCCGAACCACCAACGGTCCTAGCAATCGAGCAATCGTTGCAACAAGAGTGACGAAGAATGCGCCAATCGCCGGCCATACAAGAAAACGAGCTCCTTGCCCAGCTCGTACCAGCAGCCCTCCGGAATTTGTCGCTCCTCCAGCGCTATCTTGCTGGCCGTATTTCACCTCGCCCGCCCACGGCCAAGCAAAACTCCGTCTTCGCCATCGCTGGCTAGCACTTCTCGATATCGCGGCACCCGATCAAGCAGTTCTCGATGAGTCCCGATCGCGGCAACTCGGCCTCTCTCCAGAAAAACTACTTTGTCGACAAGAGCAAGAGTAGAAGTCCGATGAGCAATGATCACCGTCGTTCTACCCGACATGACTTGTCGAAGAGCCGATTGAATCTCAGCTTCTACTACTGCATCGACCGATGAAGTCGCATCATCAAGAATCAAGACTCTCGGATCACGTAGCACTGCCCGCGCAAGCGCTATTCGTTGACGCTGTCCGCCAGATAGGCTCAAGCCGCGCTCTCCGACAACGGTGTCGTAAGCATCCGGCAATTCGCAAACAAAATCGTGAGCCTGAGCAAGCCGAGCCGCTGCTCGAACTTGGAAGTCGTCGGCTTCCTGATCACCAACAGCAATGTTGTCTCGAATCGAAGCCGAAAAGAGAAAAGCCTCCTGAAACACTACAGCGACCTCGTTCCTGAGCTCGTCTAAGGACAACAACCTGATGTTGACACCGTCAATCGTGATCTCGCCTGACGTGACATCGCGGAATCGAGGAATAAGATTCGCCAACGTAGTTTTACCC
>CAJWGC010000078.1 GCA_913031525.1 uncultured Acidimicrobiia bacterium
GGAAGATTTGAGACCTCTTTGCTTCTCTACTTGCGGGGAGGTGGTCGAAAGTAACGACATTCGTTGTGTGCTCGCGGTTATCGGATGTATTTCAGAGTTGCTGAGGTCCTCGTCGATAGCGATTCTCGTTGTGCCGTTACTATCGAGTCACTATGAGTGATCTTGCTCTCGTCACTGTCTCTATTTTCGCGTTGCGTCACGAAGCAGAGATTGCAAAGGCCCGATTAGCTGCAGAAGGAATACCTGCTCACGTTCAGGCGGACGATGAAGGTGGACTCAATCCGGGATTCTTCGATGAATACGGGGTTCGTCTTGTTGTCAGGTTGGAGCAACGCGATCTCGCTTTGAAGACGTTACGGAAAGACGTCAGTGAGGCAGATGTTGTGGTCTTGCATCCTGAGCATCGCGAAGCCATTTTTGCTCATACTCGATTCTGCGCACCGAAAGAAGCATGTGGTCTACTTGCTTTTGATGTTCCAGGCAGAGTCAGGTTCGTCTATTGCTTGACTAACGCTGATCGGTCGCCTTACCGATTCACTGTCGATTCGAATGAACACTTCAAGGCCGTCCTTCATGCTGAGAGCAACGGTTGGGAGATAGCTGGGTCTTTTCATTCTCATCCTATCGGTACCCCAGAACCATCTCAGGCTGACGTCGCGGCTGCCCTTGATCCGACATGGGTGCACATGATCGTGGCGCACCACGGTGACGATCTGGTTGTGATGGCTTATCGCGTCGAATTCGGGACGGTCGTTGATGTTCCGATTCACTTCCGTTGAGCCAGTTACGCTGGGCGATGGATAGAGAGCATCGCCGCGCCTATTCTCATATTGGAAGCCGGACGGAGCGAATTGTGGAATTGACTGTCCTGGGAAGCAGCGGCGGTTGTGCCGCACCTGGTAATCCTGCATCCGGTTATCTAGTGACCCACGAAGATACTGTTATCTGGTGTGACGCAGGCCCGGGGACGTTCATGGCCCTCATGGATCATCTCGATCCGGCCGATATCGATGCTGTAGTAGTCAGTCATGTACACACCGACCATTGCGCGGACCTCGTAGCTTTCTATGGCTACATGGCTTATGGGCCTAGTGGAGTCATTCCTGTACCTGTGTTTCATCCACAGGGCGCGGTCGATCCGATTGCTAGTTTTGTTCGAGCCGAGGCAGAACACTTATTTTTTATGACTCTCGATTTCAATCAGGTAGATGCTGGAGATACCGTGAGGGTGGGCTCCATGGAATTGAGTTTTGCACTTACCAATCATCCTGTTCCCACGTTGGCAACCAAGTTCACGGCAGAAGGTCGTTCGCTCGCGTATTCTGCCGATACTGGACCAGGAGGTGGATTTCCAGAGCTGGCTTTAGGGGCCGATGTTGTACTGTGCGAGGCAACAGGAGTGGGTCCGCGCGGTCCGCAGAGTGATGAGTATCACCTCAATGCTGGAGAAGCCGGTGTTCTTGGAGCCAAGTCAGGTGCGGCGCTGATTGTGACACACGTTTCCCCTACAGTGGATTCTGCGCTGGTAATTTCTGAGGCCGCTGCGACCTACGGATCGGATCCTTTGTTGGCGTTACCTGGACTGTCTATTCGAATCTGAATCGAGAGGAAACACTTGAGAACGGAACGAGCGTTCGACGAACTTCGCCCAGTAGAAGTGATTCGTGGATATACCGAAATGACTCCAGGATCCGTGCTCTTTAGCGCAGGACTGACCCGGGTGCTTTGTACAGTCTCTTTCGACGAAGATGTGCCTCCATGGATGCGTGGAGCTCAGGAGGGATGGATTACCGCCGAGTACGCGATGCTTCCGGGATCAGGAACGGAGCGCATATCACGTCGTTCGATCTCCGGAGGGCGTAACAAAGAGATTCAGCGTCTCATCGGTCGTTCGCTGCGTGCTGCTGTTGATCTCGCGGCGATGCCCGAATTGACAGCTCGCGTGGACTGCGATGTGCTTCAGGCCGATGGCGGCACACGAACGGCTTCCATTACCGGAGCTTGGATTGCCCTTTCGGATGCTTTTGATCAACGCATCGCAGAAGGCAAGCTCGATGCGAGCCCGATTCGTCGCCATGTTGCCGCGATCTCGGTCGGGTTACTTGATGACAGTCCCTTTCTCGATTTGGACTATGAAGAGGACGTCTCTGTTGACGTCGATTGCAACTTCGTTATGACTGATGATGGGAGATTGGTTGAGATACAAGGGACAGCAGAAGGCGAGCCGTTCTCGCGAACTTCACTAGAGGGCATGGTCGGTCTCGCTTCGCAAGGCATCAGCGAATTGATCGGTATTCAAGCAAATATCCGGGACAGCGGGTGAGGCCACGTCGCGTCGTTGTGGCGAGCCAGAACCTAGATAAGATCCGGGAGGTCGAGGCGATTGTGGCGATAGTGGCCCCTGAAGTGGAAATTATGCGCGGTCTCAAATGGCCTGATGTAGCTGAGACTGAATCCAGCCTTCAAGGGAATGCGATTTTAAAAGCTAAGGCAGTCGCTGGATATACAGGCCTGGCCGCGCTTGCTGACGACACTGGACTTGAAGTCGAGGCTCTTGGTGGCGCACCTGGGGTGATGACGGCCCGCTTCGCGGGTCTTGGGGCCACGTACAAGCAGAATGTCGATTTACTTCTTCAACGTTTGGATGGCGCCGATTCGCGCAAGGCTGTCTTTCGAACCGTCATCGCGTTGGTCGATCCGAGAGGATCTCAGACTGTGTCCCAGGGGGTGTTACATGGCCGGATAACTTGTTCTCCCCGAGGAATGGGAGGTTTCGGTTACGACTCTGTATTCGAAGTTGATGGAAAGACTTTGGCGGAGATGCCGCCGTCCGAAAAAAATAAGATCAGCCATCGGGCGTTGGCTTTGCATTCCCTTGTTAGCAAGGTTTGGGGAGGAGGGACTGCTAGCCAGCGTTGAATTTCTGTTCGGGCTGCAGGGGTCGTTTCTAGCCCGCAGAGTCCCTAGTAAGCCATCGGCGTAGACGCATTGCCGCGATGGCGCGTATTCCGGGAAATCGGTACTTCAATATGCCCAATTTGGTAAACCTTTCAGGCCAATAACTCCTCGACCTATCTGGCTGTATGTTTACCAGCGCTTGGAGCCAGGAGTCGTCGTCCTCGTATCCAAATTCAATGAGGTCATCGGTGATGGAGCCATGGATTTGTAGTTGGCTGGCAACACGAGGAAGGTGGTTACGCCAGTTCCCAACGCTCTTTGATGAGATTGCACGAACTCCGTTGAGGGCTCGCATCGATTTTATGGAGGGCTTGGTGACCTCGTGGTATCGACTGAATGGTGCTGTTCTCTTGAGATATGGGATATGAGTCTCGATTTCCTTTTGAACTGCGTCTGGGTCTGTTACTAGATCTTCGTACCGTATTGTCAGGAATCTTGGGTGGTCTTTTACTTGTCGCCAGTAGGGAAGATATGTCTTCCAGTAACGAAGTCCTGCCCAGTACCGGTCCGGAGTTTTTCGATGTTTGCTCACAATTGCATCTCGTGGATCTCGCATCATGCACATGATGTGGAGATTGGGATTGGCTTCTAGGAACATCTGCGCAATGAGAATGTCGAGATTGGCTTTCGTGAGATAGGTACCTTCTGGGAGACGGGTTTTTGTGAAAATCCGGTCTTCATGAGATGTTGCCTCTTCGATTTCAAAGCAAGCGATGCTGGCTTCAGTGAGGAGAGTGGAGCCGGTTCGAGGTCCTAGCCCGACGATGTGGATGCGATTCTGTCTTGCCATGGTTGCGGTCGATACCCTAGAGCGTTCCTGTATGAACGAGGGTTATCAGTTGTGTATTCCTGAACGCGAAGATTCCCACTGAGAACATTTGGTATCGGTAAGATCAAGTCGGTACTGTCGACGAATTGAGCAATGCGTTTCGGCCTCTTTCTCCCACAGGGCTTTCTCCGTGAGCTTTCGAGTCTTGAGCACGGAGAGGAATGGGATCGTATTCTGTCCGTCGCGGAACGTGCTGAGTCTCTGGGTTTCGAGTCGGTTTGGGTTTACGACCACTTTCATACATGGCCCGATCCAATCATCGAGCGCGTTTTCGAGGCTTTTACGTTGTTGACAGCAGTAGCGGCAACGACAAAGAATGTCCGTCTGGGTCAGATGTGTACATGCAACGAACTTCGGCCTCCTGCTTACCTAGCCAAGATCACATCCACGATTGACGTCATCTCGAGAGGTCGACTTGATGTTGGACTTGGGGCAGGTTGGTACGAAGAAGAACTTCGTGCTTATGGATATCCGTTTCTCGAGGATTCTGTGCGTATCGCCCGCCTCGGCGAATCGGTTCGTATTCTCAAGGCAATGTGGACTGAATCTCAGACTTCTTTCGATGGTGAGCATTACCAGATCAGTTCCGCAATCAACGAGCCGAAGCCTTTGCAGAATCCACATCCACCGCTCTGGATCGCTGGTGGAGGAGAACGGAAGACACTCCGGTTGGTTGCTGAGCATGCCGATTGGGCCAACTTCGGATACACCGTTGACGAATTTGTTCGTAAGAAGGATGTGCTCGAAAGTCATTGCGTTTCGGTAGATCGCGACCCTGCTGATATCGGACTTTCCGCGAATCTTGGCGTTTTTCTTGCTGAGACAGAATCTCGAGCCCAAAGTAATCGAGAAGCCATCCGTACTCGGCTAGAACCAAAATTGCGGTCTGCCACAGGTATCACACTTGATGGGGGAACTTTTGGAACATCTTTCACTGGATCCTCCGAGATGCTGGTCGATTGGCTCGGGACCTGGATGGACGCCGGACTGGAATACGCCTTGATTCAGCTTTGGGATTCAGTCAATGACCCCGAATCGCTAGAGCGTCTGGCCGTTGAGGTGATGCCCAATTTTTCCACTTGATGCCGAATAGGCTTGAGTACTAGATCGTCACTCTTCAGCGCTGTTGTTTCGTCTCGGACTAGAATCTTCTTACCGATTTTTGACGGAATGGAGTAGTGGTTTTTTGTCTCAATCGAACACTGCGAATGGCGTAGTCACTGGAGCGGATCTTCTTGTTGCTGCGCTCTTGGAACAAGATGTCGAATGTATTTTCGGAATTCCAGCTACCCATACTTTGGAGATATATAGAGCCTTCGAGAACGCACGATCGATTCGCCATGTAACGACGGCGCACGAACAAGGCGCTGCCTTTATGGCTGATGGATATGCACGGTCGAGTGGCCGCCCTGGTGTCTGTTGCGTGACCACTGGTCCGGGTGTCTCCAATGCTGCTACAGCTCTGGCGCAGGCATATTCAGACTCTATACCTGTGTTGTGCATTACAAGTCATATCCCGAGTGAAGATATCGGCAAACATAAAGGCCACTCTCACGAGCTGAGATCTCAGGAGACACTTCTTGATGGAATTATTGGTCAAACTTGGGTTGCAACCTCTCCGGAACAGATTCCTCAAGCAGTTGAAGAGGCTTTTGCGTCGTTTCGCACTTCCCGTCCCCGTCCTGCAGTGATTGCTATCCCGATCGACGTGCAAGAGATGACAGTGGATCGGATCCCTCAGATTGATATCGCATCGACCTCGTCTATTTTCGATTACGCCTCCGTAAAGGAAGCGGCTGATATGCTCGATGGAGCTAACAAGCCGGCCTTCGTGGTCGGAGG
>CAJWGC010000079.1 GCA_913031525.1 uncultured Acidimicrobiia bacterium
CCCCGGGTTTTGCTCAGGAAATCATATTCGTACTGGTACGGGGGCGGTCTGTCTTAGTGAAGATGGGAGATCGCTTCGGGCTCGCCTGCCGGGACCCCAAACTCACCCAGCCCTGCTCCCGGGACCAGCCCAATTCAGATTCGAGCAGTTGAAAATCCACTTCCCTGACCCCCCAAATTAATTTTGGACCATGACATTTCATTTTGGATCGTTAATTTTCACGTTGGACAGTGAAATTTCACTTTGGACAGTGAATTCGATGGTATCAGCGGCAACCGTTCATACGGAATGGAGTTTCCTGCTACGAAGATGACAGCTGATTCTGGGTTGCTGGATTGCTCCACTCGATTCCTCTGATGGCACTGCGTAGGTAGCTTCCACAAGCTGGTGATGAGTTACCTAGGTTTTCCGTTTCCAATTCGTTGTCGGAACTTCTCTAAGGCGACTGTAGTGCACTGTACTTTGGGAGTAGCGAGTTGCTTGGAACTCGGTTCCTTCCGTGTCTATCCGATCTGCCGTGTAGAGCAGTGATGATTTCTGTGGTTTGAATCAATTGTCACGGGTTGGCGCGAAAGTGGATTAGATCTCCATCTCTGACAGGAGAGTCGCGCCCTTCCGTTCGGACTTTTCCGGCTGATCGGGCGTTGTGTTCACCGCCGAGACTTACATAGTCGTCATAGGAAATGATCTCTGCTCGAACGAATCCGTGGGCAAAATCAGTGTGGATCATTCCTGCCGCGTCAAATGCGGTTGTTCCGGGTGGAAAGATCCAAGCTCTTAACTCTCGCCCTCCTGTAGTAGTGAAGAACGTACTGAGACCCAGGAGACGATAAGCCGCGCTTACGATTCGATCAAGACCTGACGATTCCTGTCCGAGTGCCTTTCGAAATTCTCCCCGATCCGTTTCGTCTAATTCGCTAATTTCTGATTCGAGAGCGGCAGCAACTGTCAACACTTCAGTATTTCGTACCGCGGCGAAATCTCGTAGTGCGCTGACGTAGGGACTGTCTCCATCGTCTGGATCTGACACGTTCGCAATGTACATCACAGGAATAGAAGTAAGCAGATGGAGTTCGCGAAGAGCAGGATCTTTCTCTAGCGTGAAATCAGAGGTTATTTTGCCTCCCTGGGCAAGATGGTCGCGTTGAATTTGATACACCGATAGTTCTTTTTGTGCTTTCGGATTTCCCGTTCGGGCACGACGAGTCACTCGGTCGATTGCTCGCTCCATAGTCTCCAGATCGGCAAGGATTAGTTCTGTCTCGACAACTTCTATGTCTGCAACGGGATCGATTCGCGGGGAAACGTGCGCAATATCAGGGTCATCGAAACAGCGGGTGACGTGAGCGAGAGCATTGACTTCCCGTACTTTTCCAAGAAACCGGTTACCAAGACCCTCTCCTGCGGCGGCTCCAGCTACGAGTCCGGCGATGTCAACGAATTCAACGGAAGCTGGAACAACTTTTTCCGGCTGAGCGATACGGGCGATTTCATTTAGGCGGTTATCCGGGATTGGCACTAAGGCTAAGTTGGGATCAATCGTAGTGAATGGGTAGTTCTCGCTGGCGACGTCCGCTCCTGTAAGCGCGTTGAACAGTGTTGACTTGCCGACGTTGGGCAGTCCGATGATTCCTACTTGTAGAGGCACTATGTCTCTCCAAAGATCCGACTCGTGAGTTAGGTCAGGGTAGAGCGCACTTTGAGGTCGATAGTCGTAGGGTGCAAGGATGCATATCTCTGCACTGCGAGATCTAATCGAATCGAGCGACCTCGCCGGGCTGGTGCGTGCTGTAGAAAATCTCGTTGGTGATCAGGACTGGAATGGCATCGAGCAGTTACGCGACTGGTGTCGAGAAGCAGTTGAGCGGGGTAAACAACTCTGGGGGATAGCCCAATTCGCTGAATACCGGATGGCGCTCGAGGCGCCGCCACAGAACGCCGGAGCGGTCGTTCGCGAGGGAGCTGGTAGAGATGCGCTCGGTCCGTTGTGGGAAGTGGCGGCTTCCACTCATACATGGTCTGAACTGGCTCCTCACATCGTCGATCCTCGGTCTAGAACGCTAGTTGCTCACGAGCGCGCCATTCGTGGTGATGAGGTCGACGCGACGGATCTGGATCTGTCGGTCATCGATGTTCCGCTGGAGCAGGAGCTCTGGGAACCGCGTTATCCGGTCGCTAAATATTTTGCGGATCGTGCCGCTTTTCCGGAATCCGATCTTCCGGATATGTCGTGGGTAGAGCTGGACGGCCCCGAGGAGTCTTTCGGTGGGTCGACTGGTTCAGATGCACTGCTTGATTTAGCGCAAGTGTGGGTGGATCAATCTAGTGGCCGGAGCGAAGCAAGAGCCGTGAGTGGTAGCGCTCTTCACGCTATTCGTTCCTTCGGGATCCGTCGTGCCAGGATCACGTCGGTCTCGTTCGCGGATGCTCTAGCGCGAATGGTCTGGGTAGGAGCGAGTGGCGGGGCATACGGACGCAGACGTGGTACCCCCGTTGGTCGAGCCAGCGCGTGGTGGGCGATTGCATGCCTGGCAGGTATTGAGGATGACTGGCCAGTTCTTCCCCGCGACCTCGGGGAAGTTGGGAGCTCGTTGAAGTGGTATCTGTGGGATCCGGGTGACGCAGTAGGGGGTTGGAACTTTCATCTTGCAGTGGAAGATCCGATAGACGGTTTGGCCTGGGCGGTCAGCGCGGTGGATTGGAAATGAGATTCAGTGCGCCGAAGATGACATACTTCACAATCGTTCTACTACATAGTCAATTGCGGCTGTAAGTCGTTGGATGTCTTTGTAGGTGACGCTAGGCCACGTTCCAATGCGTAACTGATTTCTCCCTAGCTTGCGGTAACCAGATAGATCAATGATTCCGTTTTCTGCAAGCACCGTGATCACATCGTTTGCCGAGACTGCGGGATCGAGGTCGACTACCACTGTTGTGTGGCTGCGTTGATGTGGGTTGGAGACAAACGGTTCCGCATAGCTGCTCAACTGGGCCCATTCGTATACGAAGAGAGCATTCTGTTCGCAATGAGACGCGGCTGCGGTGAGCCCTCCGTTCGCATTGAGTCGGTCGATCTGGAAGCGCAAAAGGAAGAGGGTTGCAAGTCCAGGAGTGTTATAGGTCTGATTTTTTCGAGAGTTATCTAGTGCGTTTGCGAGATTGAGCGAGGGCGGAATCCAGCGACCGGCTTGCGTGATTGAATCGATACGATCGATGGCACTAGGAGAGCACAGTGCTAGCCATAGACCACCGTCGGATCCCATTGCCTTCTGCGGTGAGAAGTAGTAGATATCAAATTCGTGAGGGTTAACCGTCATTGCTCCTGCTGCAGAGGTTGCGTCTACAAGAACGAGAGAATCGTCTGTTCCAGCGCGCTGAATAGGCATGGAGACTCCAGTGGATGTCTCGTTGTGGGTGAGTGCGTAGACATCGACGTCCATGCTCGGAATCGGCAATGGATGGGTGCCGATCTCTGAGGCAACGATCTCAGGTTTGGCTAGCCAGTTTGCCCCTGTTACGACGGCAGCAAATTTAGAGGAAAATTCACCGAAGAGAAGGTGCTGACTCCGATGGCGAATTAGGCTATAGGCAGCAGCGTCCCAGAATATTGTTGCTCCGCCGACTCCGAGTACCACCTCGTAATCTTTGGGTAGGTTGTAGAGATCAATTAATCCGGATTTGATGGCGCTCACAACGGAGCGAACTCCATCGCGACGGTGGCTGGTCCCCATATAAGCGCTACCAGTTTTGGCGAGAGAGTCGAGTGCATCCAGAGAAACCTTGCTGGGTCCGGAACCGAAGCGTCCGTCGTCGGGTACCAGTTCTGGAGGCAGCATGATGGAATTGGATATAACCATGTTGTAGAAGGGTAGGGTTCTTAGGGTCGAGGTGGAGGCTAGTCAGAGATGACTCGTAGCAATTTTGGTGAAATGTCACAGCGAGCGGCAGCAGTTCCCACGTCGGCGACTATTGCGATCACTCAGGCAGCAAAGGCAATGCGCGCTGCAGGAGAACCGGTGATTGGATTTGGATCAGGCGAGCCAGATTTCCCAACACCGGATCATATTGTGGCGGCGGCTATGAAAGCGGCAGCCGATTCGCGTAACCATCGTTATACGCCGGCATCCGGTCTGCCCGAATTGCGCGAAGCGATAGCTGCCAAGACGGTTCGCGATTCAGAGTATGAAAATGATGCATCGCAAGTTGTGATTACCAACGGAGGTAAACACGCTATCTATCTGGCCTGTCAAGCGTTGCTTGATCCCGGTGACGAGGTTCTTTTGCCAACCCCTTACTGGGTCACGTACCCAGAAGCCGTCAAACTCGCGGACGCGACAACAGTGTTTTTAGACACAGGTCCGGAAGCTAATTTCGAGGTGACGGTGGAGCAGCTTGAGAGAGCTCGTACCCCGCGAACCAAGATGCTTATTTTTGTTTCACCTTCGAACCCCACTGGTTCGGTGTATTCGCGCCAAGCTGTTCGAGAGATCGGCGAATGGGCCGCAGCCAATGAAATTTGGGTGTTGACAGATGAGATTTATGAACATCTCGTGTACGGAGAGGAGCCGTTCGCGTCAATGCCCGGAGTTGTACCAGAAATTGCCCAGCGGTGTGTTGTTGTAAATGGTGTAGCTAAGACATTTGCTATGACAGGATGGCGGGTTGGTTGGCTGATCGCTCCAGATGAGATTGCAGCTGCGGCTACCCGATTACAGTCCCATATGACGTCAAACGTGGCCAATGTTTCTCAGATGGCCGCCTTAGCGGCTCTTAAGGGTCCGATGGATCCTGTGCACGCGATGCACGCGCGGTTCGACGCTAGGCGGAAAATTATGGTCGAGATGCTCAATGCCATTGACGGAGTGGCGTGTGCCGAGCCATTGGGAGCGTTCTACGCGTTCCCGTCCATTACGGGACTTCTGGGTCGAGAGATCGGTGGGACTACCGTCGAAACTGCTCTTGATCTTGCAGCTGTCGTGTTGGAGAAGGCAAAGGTGGCATTTGTGCCAGGCGAGGCTTTTGGCGCTCCGGGATACGCGCGATTCTCGTTTGCTCTGGGCGATGACGATCTAGTAGAGGGTATGAGAAGATTGCAGAAGTTCTGCGAATGAAGATCAGTTAACGGCGGTCGATCTCTGTCAGTCAAAGAGAAATTGCGATCCCCGCAATGCTTGAAGTTTTTCCATGTGCCTCTAAAACCATTTTTCAAGCTGAGTAGCTATGTCGAGCCAAACCGGACTTTCAGGGTCGAGTGGAGAGTGGTGATCGAATCCGTGAGGCTCGAGGTACGTGACATCGTCTCCTGCCGCCACTGCAGCGGTTACGTACGCTGAGGTCATGTCGGGATCCACGACCGCATCGGATCCTGGATGAGTAATGATTTGGCGTACGCCAAGAGGTAGCAATTCCGATGGGCTGATCGAGCGATAGCAATCCGGATCGGTATCTGGTTCTCTATTAAGAAATGTTTGCACGGCGTGATCGCCTGTGCCGCGGCGATGAGCTTCGGCCAGATCAGTGATGGGAGCCAGAGCTATTACGCCAGATGCTTTGACCAACGGGTCAGTTCCGGTAATGCCAGTA
>CAJWGC010000080.1 GCA_913031525.1 uncultured Acidimicrobiia bacterium
GGTTTGTCAGCTAAAAGGGTGTCCCAACCGTTACGTGTAGCGGTCACTGGATCTTCAGTGAGCCCGCCGCTTTTCGAATCGATTGAGGCTCTTGGTCGGGAACGATCATTAGATCGGCTGAAGGGAGCATTAGACAAACTTGTTGTTGGCGATCCGGACTGAGTCACGTACCCGCTATCCTTCCCGACCGGTCTTTCGGGGGTGGTGTAATTGGTAACACAGCGGGTTCTGGTCCCGTAATTGGGGGTTCGAGTCCTCCCCCCCGAGCTGCGATTCACTCAGGATCGCTCTTTGGGCCCCGTCGTCTAGCGGCCTAGGACGCTGGCCTCTCAAGCCAGTAACGCCGGTTCAAATCCGGTCGGGGCTACTTATTTTCTTTGCAGTGCGATCTAGCACCTGCGGTGTGTCGACTCTATTGACTTGGACAGGCAATTTAGGGTCAGACTTGCGGAATTTCCGCTACGGTCTGCAACTTTGCGCACTCATGATTAATTTCCACTACGTTTGATATTCTGACCCAACTCAAGGTCTTCTGTTTTCTATGGTGCGTTTTGCAACAGTCTTAGCCGCTTCGGTTGCTTCTCTGCTTGTTGTGTCTTGCCAGAACGGTTCGTTGCAACCGCCAGAAGAGATTCGATACGACTCTCAAGAGAGAATGGTGGATGTTGAGGGTTCTTTTGATGGAGGGGACTTTCGCTCGGATCGCGATGATGAACCTTCATCTGATCCTGAGGTAGATGAAGTTAATTGGAGGGCGCATCCTCCTATCTATGTCACCGTTAATGCACACGGACATAATTACGGTATCCCCAGAAGGGCCTATCAGGATTTTATAGACGGCGACAATCTGGAGGGCTGGTTTGACCTCAAACGCGCGCGCTACAGGAGGCATCGTGATGAGATTTTGTGGCTTGCAGAGGAAACGGAGCGAGTCGGAGCTCGCATGTCCTATCAACTGAATGGCGAATATGCCCGAGACTCAAGAGTCTTATTTTCAACGGATGAGGGTGATGACACAGGCCATCTGCGAGATCTCATGATCCGAGGACACACCATGAGTGCTCACTTTCATCCCTACGTTCTCAGTGACGAAAACGAATTTTGGAAGTACGTTGGTTTACGTCCTATGACGACTGAGTTGATGGATCGGCTATGGGCAGACCATCTTGTAGCGATTGAGGAAGCCGCGGGTTTTGCTGTGATCAGAACAGATGCAGCCCATAGCCGAGATAGTGATGAGCTGGTGGCTCATGTTGTGACCCTGCTAGAGCGACACAACCAAAAAATCGAGAATGTCGGTGAGCGCTTTAGCCAGACTCACTGGGCTCACCGGCCCTGGAATGTTTTCCGTCGGGATCTCGAAACTGAACTCATGGAAGATTTCGAGGGTCCGATGGTGGCAGTTCATTCCTACCCTCAAGTAGGGCAGGAGATCCCTCAGGGATTCCACACCGTCATTACGACGGTTCCACAGCTGCAGCGTCGCTTTATCGATATCTATATGCAGTGGCTCTATGCCCAAGCTTCAGGGCAGACACCGCGTATTTGGACATTCGGACTTATGACTCACCCTGACTCAAACGCAAGGTTTCGAGAAGACATAGTTGAAATGCTCGATTGGCTCGCACGAATGACCGAGCTGGAGAGCCCTTTTGGCGGACCTGTTGCTGAGTTTGTGACCGATACGAGCTTGCTTGAACGATACGAGAGCTGGGAGGCAGAATATCCCGGCGTGAGTTCATTCTCTTTCGATCTTGAAACCTATGAAGCTGGTGGCGAGGTTTCTTATCCCTACGATCTTGAGGGGATGGTTCTTGCTACTAGAGACGGCGAGTTTGTTCGTTTTCTAGATACTTGGGAAAACCAGAGCGTCCTGGCTGTTGAACTTACACATCGGCATGTGGAGCGCTCTGAACCACGAGACGATGGATCAATAACGACCGAAATTGGAGGTCTTGAGGAAGATCTTTATGTGTTGTGGACTCACGGTGATCCAGTCACTATTGACCTTTCGGACGAGATTGGTATGTTGCTATTTGGATGTCATGGGGATACCGGGGTAATCGAAGAGCTCGATAGCAGGGCGGTCACTGTGACTTCCACGCCCTTGGTGGTTTCGTCCACTGACGCCTATTTCTCAGATGAGTAGTTAATGCGACAGTGGCGTCCTATTCGACTTTCGCGATCTTGCCTTGCTTGACGTCATAGACGTAGCCCGTAACGGTTATCTTGTCGGATGTCAGTGTTGAGTTTCGGAGTCGTTCGATGTCCGCGCGTACGCTCACGGTAGGTTCGGAGATGGCCAGAGAAGCCACCTCGTTAAGTCCGGTTCCGAGTTTTGCTGACAGATGCGACTGAATATCCGGTTCGAGAAGTCGCGCCATGCCACACTCGGTATGGTGTATCACCAGCAGGTCGAGCTGTCGATCGCCCGGCCAATTGGCCGCGAATGCATCGATGATGGCGAGATCGCGAAAGACCCCTGAAGTGACACGACCGCCAGTGTTGCGAATCACCAAGGATTCGCCGAGTTCGAGGTTGAAGAAATGTGCAGGATCAACGCGGCTGTCAATACACGTGAGGATGATCGTTGATAGTTTGGGGGGAATCGGGATATTTCCAGAATCGAACTTTTCTGCAAATTTATTATTACGTTTGAATAATTCATTTAGGCCGTTGATGTCGGAGCTCCTTGCTGTGGCGAGTTGCTATTTAGCAGACGCGACCGCTATCTCGCTTGGCGATCGATTTTCATTAAAGAACGTCATGCCCCGATTAGGACTTTCCGTAAACGGGGATACCGGCTCCGTTGATGACAGCAGATTCCGGTGATGCCAGGAAGTCGACTACTGCGGCGATCTCATCAGGCTTAGGCCAATGCAAATAATCAGCGTATGGCAATGCTGCTCGCATTGTTTCTGTATCGATGGCCGAAGGGAGGATCGCGTTAGCGGTAATGTTGGTGCCATCCAGTTCTGCTGCAACGCTCTTAGTGAGCGCCAACAAACCGGCCTTCGCGATGTTGTAGGCAGCTTGTCCCGGTGGGGTTTCTAGGGCCGCTCGACTGGCTACGGTCACTATACGGGCCCATTCTTCTTGAGAAGTGTGTGGGAGACCAGCGCGGATAGTATTGAACGCGGAACGAAGGTTTAGGTCGATCATCCGATCGAAGCGGAGATCATCTGTCTCGGAGCCGTCTCGTCCTCCGGCCCAGCCACCGATTAGTGAAGCCAACACATTGAACGGCCCTAATTTTTCGGCAACCTCGTGCATGAAAGCTGCGGTAGCTTCAGAATCGGTGCAGTCCACGCGACGCAGCATTAAGCGGTTTTCATCCACGTTGGTCTCGTTTTCTACGCGTGCCGCTTCTTCGGGAACAAGATACGTAGCGGCCACTCTGAACCCGCGTTTCAGCAGACGGTCGAGCGTAGCGCGTCCCAAAGCACCGGTACCTCCGGTGATAACGGCGACAGGAAGATTGGCCATGGGTGAAAGATTAATCCTGTCAGGATCCTTCGCCACCTTTGCCGCGTTGTTCCAACGAGATCTCGTTATTTTTATTAGTTAATCGAGTAAATCGTCGAGCCAGCGACCGTCCTTTTCGGCTCTGGCCAGGGCTAGGTCCCGCGGTGTGTCGAGGTCTAGTACGAGCCGAAGTGGTGTCAGCACGTGGGCTGTCGGTATCTGAGAAAAGTGTCGCTGGAAGCTTCCAGGTCCGAAAGAAAACTTGAAACCGTCATCTCGACCCGTCACCACATTGGACCCGCCGTCGTAAGAGGGGACCAAGACGGGTCCGGTAGAAGTTGCCTTGAAGACGTGATCGAGATCAGCAATCGTTGCGAGGATGAGGTCACCATGGATGATGGCCCATGGCAATTCCATCCCGGCTGCATAGCGTATCGCTGTCGTTGCTGCTCGGTCGAGTCCGGGAGGCATGGACTCTTCTTCATAAAGCAAACCAATCTCGTTTTCTTCCGTCCAGGTAGCAACTTCGATGTCAGCAGTCACCACCACGACCTGAGCACCCGCTGAGGTTGCCGTTGCTGCGGTCTTAGCTGCGATGGCTTTTCCAAGCCGAGAGCGTGTTGCAGCGTCGATCGCAGGCGCGAGTCTGGATTTCGCCGAGCTAAAAGATTTGATCGGAATAGCGACGAGGATCACTAAAGAGTCTTGCGATCGGTGTGACCGAGTACGTCTTCAAGCGCAATCGGGTCATCTTTTATTTCCCACTGTGCGAGCTGGATAAGCACACCGTGGGATGAGCGGGGATGGAGAAAAGCTTCTTTCCAGTCTCCTTCGTCGTCGATACCGACCACTTCGTATCCGATTCGCTCCGCGGCGTCCACAGCCGCGTGAATATCGTGAACGCGAAAAGTCAGATGATGGACCCCCTCGCCGCGGCCGTCGAGAAATCGTACGAGAAAATGGTCGACATCCGTGATATCTATTGGTTCTAGGAGCTCGATCCGGGTTCCGCCTGGAAGAGAAAACTGGACCCACCGGTATCCCTTATCGACATCCTTGGCTCCGGTCAGGTAAGCAGCGCCAAGGAGATCAAGTAGAGGCAGAAGTTTAGCGATCCCTCTGACTGCAATCGATATATGGTCGAATCGCCGTACGAAGGGTTCGAGTCCTTCAGGGACGGGAGAGGGGGTAGATGTCTCCACAGAACAGGAGCCTATCGGGATTCGCGGCAGTTTGGGAATGTTGCTATTCGGACATCGCGGTGAGTTATCCGCTTCAAGGGGTAGCGAACTGATATTGGAGTTGGAGGCAACGTAGTTCTCGATGGGGATCGAAGAATCCTCCCAACCTGGAAAAGATGCATTTCATCATCGGATGGCCGGTAGTTCACCGCGTTTTGGCGGGATCATCAGTAAACTCTGTCTGTGGGTCGTAAGACGAAGATCATTGCCACTCTTGGCCCAGCAGTGGATAGTGCGGAATCCGTACGAGAGCTTATTGATGCTGGCATGGATGTGGCCCGACTGAACTTTTCTCATGGTTCTTTCGAAGGGCATCAGCGCTTTTTTAAATGGGTTCGTCAAGAATCAGAGCGGCTTGGTCGGTCGGTTGCGGTGCTGCAGGACATACAAGGACCACGTATCCGAGTGGGCACTTTTTCGGGAGGAGTAGTGCGTCTCGAGGTTGGTTCCGAAGTGTTACTTCTTCGAGGGAAGGGAGAGGGAGACGCAACTCATCTGTGGATCGAGAATCTTGATGCCGCCTCATTGAGCGCTGGTGATGAGATTCGGATTTCCGATGGGCTCATACAGCTTGAGACCCTAGATAGTGATGGCGAAACTGTCACGGCAGTGGTTGCTCAAGGAGGAGGTCTCAAAGATCACGGGGGCGTGGTTTTTCCCGGAGTAGTGCTGGACGTTCCGGTCGTTACTGAGCGCGACGCTCGAGCGCTCGAGTTTGGTGCGGAGCTTGGAGTCGATTTTGTTGCGGCTTCGTTTGTGGCTGACGATGAGGATGTTCGAAGCGTTCGTCGGCATATCGATGCGGGGGTGCCGATTATTGCCAAGATCGAGAGTGCT
>CAJWGC010000081.1 GCA_913031525.1 uncultured Acidimicrobiia bacterium
GTAAGAGCCGGCGGACGTTTTTTCAAGCAGAAGACGGCATACGAGATACCTCGCCTTACTAGTGGATCACTTGGATCGCTAGGCGTGATTTCTCAAGTATGTCTGAAGCTATGGCCGCGCGGTCAGAGCTTCGCTGGGGTTCAGGTTGCCAATGCGGAGGAAGCAAGAAATGTTGCCTATCGGCCTCTGGCATTGCTCGAGACGGATCTAGGAACGATGGTGTATTTTTCTGGAACATCAGAGGAGATCGATGCACAAGCAACTGCTCTCGGTGGAGTTCCGGTGAACAATCCTCGCTGGCCGCGACCTCTTCATTCTCCTCAGCGAATCTCTATTCGAGTCCCAGCCGCCCTGACTTCCGAAGCGGTGAAGCGAGTGCAGATCCTCTCTGGAGTTCGATATCGCGCTGCTCACGGCGTCGGTGAGATCATTGTTGGGATGGTGGAGTTTCCCCGATCGTGGCTCGATGAAGCTCGAATCTGGGCTGAACGAGCGGGAGGGGCTTTAGTCATTACACGAGGTGCGAGTGCCAGCGATGATTGTGATCCGTGGGGAACTCCTCCACCTTCTGTTGAACTCCAACGCAGAGTTAAGGCAGCGTTCGATCCCATGGGTATATCGAATCCCGGTCGTCTTCCTGGGAGGCTCTGATGGTCTGGGTGACTGCTGACGCTCCGACCAAGGTCGAACTCGATTCGTGCGTTCGCTGCGGTTTGTGCCTTCCTCACTGTCCGACATTCAGACTTACTGGTGACGAGACTGCATCTCCTAGAGGACGTTTGGCGGCGATGAGTCTTGTCGCCAATGGCGATGAGCAAGTTGATGCGGTTTTTGCTGATGTAATGGGGTTGTGTCTCCAATGTCGAGCATGTGAGGTTGTGTGTCCTTCGCTCGTGCCTTTCGGTCGCGCCATGGAGGGCGCTAGGGCCGAGATCGCTACGCAGCTTTCGTTACCAGGCCGGAAGTTTCGGCATTTTCTGCTCGGCAAGGTACTCGGGATGCGTTTTCTGGTTCGCCTCGGATCATTAGGAATAGCTATCGCACAACGATCTGGATTGTCACGAATCGCTTTTGGACCTTTGAAGCGGCTTGCAGGTCTACGACGATTACCTATTTTGACCGGCCGGTACTCGGGGAACGTCTGGGAAAGTATGGGGCCGACTCGTGGAACGGTCGCGCTACTCACAGGATGTGTGATGGAGCCTTGGTTTAGCGCGGTGCACAATGCGACCGTAGAATTGTTGCGCCGTGGCGGTTACCGGGTCGAAGCGCCCGAGGGACAAACTTGTTGCGGAGCTCTGGCTGCTCACGATGGAGCCGCAGTACTAGCGAAACGTTTGGCAGCTCGCAATATCTCTGCATTCGATGGTTACGAAATGGTCGTAGCGAATTCGGCTGGGTGTGGCGCCCACTTGAAGGACTATAAGAATTGGGGGGGTGAAGCCGTTTCCAAAGCGACACGGGACATCGTCGAAGTGGTAGCAGAAATACTTGATACTGGAGATCTTCCTGAGCTTTCCTTGAACGGAAAACAGGTCGCGATCCAGGATCCCTGCCACCTGCGGTACGCCCAAAGGATCATCGAAGAACCTCGTAGGATTTTGCGTGCAGCTGGGTACGAAATAGTCGAGATTGACTCAGAAGGGTGGTGTTGTGGCGCAGCAGGTACTTACACGCTGACTCATCCTGATATGTCGGAGGAGCTCGGGAAGCGTAAAGCGAATCAGGTTCGCGAGACCGGAGCCATATTGGTCGCATCGGCCAATCCAGGATGTGAACTGCAGTTACGCTCTCATCTTGGATCGGATTACCGCATAGCTCATCCGATTGAACTGTATCGGGATGCGTTACGCGCTAGTGACGAAAAGGCAGTTTTGAAATAGTAGGCGGCGGTATCGTAAGTTCTGCTCCGGGTTGCTTTTGAAGTTCGTGAATTTCCACTTTGCTTCACCCTTTGGCACTGCCATCTGCCTCTTACGTATCTCTTTCGGATAGTCGTAAGGAAACGAGCGTTAGGGTGCTTGTGATGATTCCGGCCGCCTATCTACGAATTTACCTTCCCGAGTCAGAGACCGCTGCATGGCCAGAGCATGTGATCGGCCCTATCCGTCCTGTCATTAGCGCTGGCGATGTATTTGTCTGGGGGGAGAGCGTTGTAGACGATGCTTTTGTTGCGGAGTGGGAGAACCGCCGTTGGGTGTGTCCTAGGTGGTCGCGCCTTCGCATGCTCGAAGGCGCGCTCGCTTTCTCCAACGCGAATCCGGGGTCGTTGTTGCTGTCTGAACCAACCCTGAAGAAACTTGTGATTGAGCTCGAGTCTTTGCGTTGGGCAGTCCCTGAAGCTCGTTCTCATATATTGACTTCTCCATGGCATGTACCGTTGCGTTGGTTCTCGCCTTTTCGCGGCGATGAAAGAGAGATGTATAACGCCCCTGACGGACACTCGCTCCGGTATCGCACTCTTGTCGGAAGGGCCATGTCTCGAGTCAAGCGAGCGATGACGATCTTAGAGAAAGCAGGATTCGATGATGCGATTACTCGCCAGATAAGAGGATTGGATGATTGGCTCGATCAATTCGATTCTGGAGCGCTTGTCGAACTCGATTACGCGCGAGTCGCGACGCTATTTTCTGGGGCCGATCTCGCCCTGGATGATTCGGCAGAACTGATTGAGATAAGTCTCAATGCTTTGTATGAACTCGATTACGAAAGCGCCGGGCGCGCGTACGGAAAAGTTGCTGAGAAGTGGGCGAAGACCCAGGCGTTGACTTACGTCAATTGATATAGCCCACCTAAGAGTGGGCTATATGCTTGCTACTGGTCTTCTTCTGTCGAAGGAGGAACTCCTATCTCGACAGATTTGACGGTGAGGTTGGTGAAGACTGCCTGCTGGAACTCTTCGGACCCAAAAGCTTCGACCACGAGTTTCCCAGAATCTGAACACCACGCCGACATGCCGTCGTTGTCTGCAGATTGTGCGATGTTGCCGGGAGAGCAGGCGCCAGGGATGAGCTTTACTTCGCCGCCTTCTCCTCGCATGATCATATTCAGAGGTGCCGGGTAGTCGCCGGCGTATACGAGCTCTAGAGGGGGCTCGGTAGAGAGCCTGAGGAAACCTTCCTCGGTCTGCTCGCCCTGAAAGTGAGTTGCCCATAGTGAGCGATGCTCTTCGCTCATCTTCAGATTATCGGCTCGGTAGTCGTAAACAAGAACCGTCCAGTTATCGAATTGGAATCCGAGATAATCAACTTGATCACTTTCCGGACGCCATAATCCCACCGCGCTGCCGTTGTCGTCGAGGTACTCATCGAGAAGTTCGGCGCCGCCAAGTCGATCGAGTACGTCAGCTACCGGTCCAGGTCTGATGAAAAAGTCACGAGCTGCTCCTCCAGCGATGAAGGCCCATCCGTAGGGAACGATTCCACGACTTGTGAGGTCTAGTTGGGAAGACCAAGAAATCGAAGCCCGGGTACCGTCGACGAACTCAAGGTCGAGAGTCACGATTCCGTCAGCTAAATCCAAAATCGGTATGAAGCGGGCCACATCCGGTCTTGCTGAAAGAGACGACGAAGTCATCGATGAATTCGTATCGATTGTCGTTGTAGTGGAAGGAGGCCGCGTTGCCACCACAGCCGATGGATCGAGAGGAGTCACTGCCGTCAAAGGGGGAGCGGTGGCCTGAACAGCAGGTTCCTCCGTAGATGAACAGGCTCCGGTTGCCGTCACGAAGATCGCGATCGCCAGGGCTGCTCTAAATTGCATGCTCGTCGACACCTTTCGAGGAGTCGTGTCGGTATTTGAACTCCAGATCGTACGGTGATGGAGGAAATGTGTATAAATCAGTCATGGCCGCGGTCGCAATTGTGGGCCAATTTCGTGAGCGTTTCCTAATTTCATCGCATTTTCGAACTTCTGTGACAGAATAATGTCTAGCGACAGTAGGGCGTCGTAGCGGCTAGTGGTGTGGATTTTGAAGCTGCTGGGGTGCCGGAATGCGCTAGAACGATCCGTTATGTTCGGATCGCCAAGAAGAGAACGAAGGGGCTAGTGACCTTGAGCGCTCGATTTCCGAGGCTTTTCATCGCGGCGGTTTTAGCGGTCGCGCTTGTCGTTCCGGTAGCGGTAGCCAGCTCAGCTGAGGCTGTTCAAGACGAATCGGAATCGTTTGAGACTGGATGGGATGCCGAAGCGGGCGTATATCGCATGGTTTTTCCAGTCGACAACAACCCTCGTTACTCAGACACCTGGGGCGCATGTCGCGATGGTTGCCGACGATCCCATGAGGGCACCGACCTTTTCCAGTCGAAAGGGACCCCTGTATTTGCTGCGGCTTCAGGGACCGTGGGTTGGATGCACAATGAGCAGGGCGGTAAGTGCTGCGCGATGGCCCTTAATCACGATGACGGATGGGTGACTTGGTATATCCATCTCAACAATGACACAGAGGGCACTGATGACGGCCAGGCATGGGGTTTTGCTCCAGGAATCGGTAGGGGTGTCCACGTCGAGGCTGGCGAACTCATCGGATGGTTGGGCGATTCAGGCAATGCTGAAAATACACCTCCACATGTCCATTTTGAATTACACCGACCCGACGGAACGAAGATCAATCCGTATCTCCACCTCAAGGCAGCAGAGTATTTCGACTCGTCACCGGCATCTGTGACATTTCATTCATATCGGATTGATGATGGTCCCGAACATGACGGAACAGGAAACGACAGCGTAGGTAATGACAATGGGATCCTGGAATGTGGCGAAACTATCGAGTTTTTCGCGACGGTGAGCAATAGCGGAGATGGAACACTGAGCCGTTTATCGGCACGCCTACAGATCGATGACCCCTTTGTAAAGATCCTCTACAACACTAAAGCGTCGTACTCCACACTTGATCCGGGAGAGAGTGCAGAGAATCGACGAGATTGGGATTTGCGGATAGCACCAGATGTACCCGGTGGATATCTTTTTCAGGCAAAGCTGATCTACACCGCGAGGTCTAGTGGTCTCCGGATCGTGGATTTGAATATTCCCATTGTTTGCGGGGAGGACGTCACAGCGCCACTAATGACTGAACGTTCGCCTGATCACAGTGACTACGACGTTCCCCTTGATGCAGAGATTGTCGTCTCCTTCAATGAAGCATTGGATCCTGGATCTGTGACCATTGCTAGCCTGACCGTCGACAACGGCGGTTCGGTGGACGGAACAGTTTCCCTTGGCTCGGATGGGATGTCGGTGGTTTTCGATCCGTCTTCTGATCTCCTAGAGGACGCGATCTACAACGTTGTTCTCAACGAATCGATCACAGATACTGTAGGCAACGCTGTTACACCTACTGCTTGGTCTTTCAGCACCGCGCCGGTTGTCTCCGATGCAGTTGTAGTTCTGTCCCAGCAGATTGACGACGGGCCGTCACATGATGGCACTGGCAATGATTCGAGGGGGAACAACGACGGTGCGGCGCAATGCGGCGAGATTGTTGAGATCTACATCACAGTCCGCAATGAGAGCAATG
>CAJWGC010000082.1 GCA_913031525.1 uncultured Acidimicrobiia bacterium
CGAAGCGGGTCGGCGTGCCTTGGTAGTGAGCCGATTGATTAATCCTCTAGCGGCGCAAATTTCAGCAAGCGGCGGAGAGAGGCTGTTCGAAGAAATCGAACTTCCCTTGATACCAGTTTTAGCGCGCATGGAAGAGATTGGCATCGCGGCCGATCGAGAATTCTTGGAAAACTTTAGAGCAGAGTTGCTGCAGACCCTGGCCGGCTTGGAGCATACGATTCACGAAATTGCAGGCAAACCGTTCAATGTGAAGTCGACTCTTCAGTTGCGCGAAATTCTTTTCGAACGTCTGAATTTGCCGGTGTTGAAGAAGACACCGAAAGGTGCTCCTTCGACCGATGCGAGCGTTCTTCAAAAGTTGCGACATCAGCATCCCCTTGTAGACAACCTTGTTACTTTCCGCGAACTCGAGAAGCTCCGATCTACGTACGTAGATGCGTTGGTTCCTCTTATCGAAGGGGATGGAAGGATTCGTGGACGCTTCAACCAAATGACAACGTCGACAGGGAGATTGTCTCAGGAGCAGCCGAATCTCCAGAATATTCCTGTTCGCAGCGAAGAGGGTCGCAAGATCAGAAAAGCGTTTATCTCCGAGGAGGGAAATAGCCTTTTAGTCGCGGATTACAGTCAGATCGAGTTGCGAATTCTGGCTCATTTGTCGAGAGATCCTGGCCTCGTCGATGCATTTGCCAGAGACCTTGATATCCACACCATGACCGCAGCACGAATCGGAGATATGGATCCTTCTGAGGTGACTCCCGATATCAGACGCCGCGCCAAGGGAATTAATTTCGGACTTCTTTATGGGATGGAGGCGTTCGGGCTAGCGCAGCGACTGGCCATTTCTCGTGAGGAAGCGCAGGAACATATAGAGGATTATTTCAATCAGTTCCCCGACGTCAGAGAGTTCATGTCTGGCGTTGTCTCGGATGCCCGTAAGAAGGGATATACGACCACACTGTTGGGAAGACGCCGCTACCTTCCTGAACTTTCAAGCTTAAATTTTCGGGAGCGTCAATCAGGAGAACGGATGGCTCTGAACGCTCCGATTCAGGGATCTGCGGCCGATATCATCAAGAAGGCGATGGTGGTATTGGCCGAAGAATTGCGTTCGGCAGGGTCATCTGCCGAGATGTTGCTCCAAATCCATGACGAACTTGTTTTGGAAGTACCCGACAATGAACTGAGCGATATCCGAACGCTTACGGTTGAAGTGATGCAAGGTATTGTCGATCTTGTTGTGCCGCTCAAGGTCGATGCAGCGGAAGGGAAATCTCTCGCCGATTGCAAGGATTGAGAGCACACGTCTAGAGGACAAGCGTAGAACCTGCTACGCTCGAAGGTCCCTCGACAAAGCCGCGCTATGTCTTCGAGGTATCCAAACCAATAGGAGTAAATCTTTTCAATGGCCGATCCAACCGAAATTGGGACTGTCGACGATGGCGCGTCCCCTGTTGCTTCTTCCGACAGAGAGGTAGCTAACTCCGCCGAATTCCCTGTTGCGAGTGATACTCAGGAAGATGAGTCGGTGGGAGAAACGACAGCGGAGGGCCCTCCTGAGACCAGTCCTGTTGCTCCTTCACAGGTTCCACCAGTATCCGTAGAGAGCGAGAGAGCTGCCATCGTTGCTCCAAGAGATCTTGGAGATATTGCCGATGAATTGAGCGCTGAGGACTTCTCCGCTGCCGTCTCTCGAACGCTTTTCGATTTCAAAGAAGGTGACATTGTCTCTGGTGCCGTCGTGCGCGTCGATCCTGACGAAGTGCTCGTAGACATTGGTTACAAGTCCGAGGGTGTCATTCCCGCTGCTGAGTTGTCGATACGTAATAGCGCTTCACCGTCTGATGTGGTCTCCGTTGGTGAGGAGATCGAGGCTCTCGTTATGCAAAAAGAGGATGAAAACGGCAATCTCGTTCTGTCGAAGAAGCGCGCGCAGTACGAACGAGCCTGGGGCCGAATTGAGAACGTGATGAATGAGGGGGGATCCGTTACGGGCTCAGTTATCGAGGTAGTCAAAGGTGGGTTGATCGTCGATATCGGACTTCGGGGTTTTCTTCCAGCTTCACTGGTGGACTTGCGCCGTGTGCGCGATCTCAGTCCTTTCATCGGTGAAGACGTTGAAGCGAAAGTTATCGAGTTGGACAAGAATCGAAATAATGTGGTTCTCTCCCGTCGTGCTTTTCTCGAGGAAGCACAGGCGGAACAGCGACAGGCCTTCCTTGGAGATCTTGAACCGGGAGCCTTGCGAAAAGGTGTCGTGTCCTCAGTAGTCAATTTTGGTGCATTCGTGGATCTCGGAGGAATGGACGGTCTGGTCCACGTCTCAGAGTTGTCTTGGCAGCACGTCAGCCATCCGGGGGAAGTCGTATCAGTCGGTGATGAAGTCGCTGTGAAGGTGCTCGAAGTGGATCGAGACCGCGAACGAATTTCTCTATCTATACGGCAAACTAAAGAGGATCCTTGGGAAGAATTCATCGGAAATGCATCCGTAGGCCAAATCATCGAAGGGGTGGTTACCAAGACTGTGCCGTTTGGAGCTTTCATTTCTGTAGGTGAGGGTGTTGAAGGTTTGGTTCATGTATCAGAGATCGCACTCCACCATGTCGAATCTCCTGAATTGGAACTTTCGATCGGTCAACCGTCAAAGGTCAAAGTCACCGAAATTGATAGTGAAAGACGACGGGTGAGTCTTTCTATCAAGCAGGCACTTCCAGGATGGGAAGAGCGTTCAGCCTGGACTGGACAAAAAGAACCGCGCCAGCCGAAAAGCAGGAAGTTCGAGAGTGAAGATGCAGTGGAGCGGGCACCAGCGTTCAACGCTGACGCGTCTCTGGAGGCCATTCTCCAAGAGCTCAAAGAAAAAGGTATCGGTCGAAGCTAGTCAGTTACTTGTGAATTGGTTCGCAGCCAATCTTGAACCTGCGTGAGGACTGCAAACTGTGGATTGTCCCAGCATCGAACCTAAGCAACGTGTTCTTCTTACCGGTGGTATCGGATCTGGGAAGTCTACGGTTGCGGCACGAATGCGTGAACTTGGCGCCGAGGTGATCGAAGCAGATCTTATTGGGCACGATGTACTCGAGCCCGAGGGTGCAGCTTTTCAGGCTGTTGCTGAGCGTTGGCCAGGCGTGATTGCGGATGGTTTGGTCAACCGAAGTGAATTAGCTGAGATCGTATTCGATGACGAGACCGCGCTTCAAGAATTGGAAGAGATTACACATCCAGCGATCGGACGTGAGATCGCTAAGCGCATCGCCAGTTCGAATCGGGATATCGTCGTTGTGGAGGTTCCAGTTGAACCTACTTTTCTTGATGGAGATTGGACCCGGATAGCCGTGACCGCGCCTCTCGAGATTCGAGTGGCTCGAGCTGTTTCTCGGGGTAGTAAGGAAGAGAGCGTGAGGCGCAGAGTCTCGGTACAACTTGAGGACGATGATTGGGTGGCTAACGCGGATTATGTTGTTGTTAACGACGGAGGGCGAGGAGATTTGTTGCGCTCTGTGGACGACCTCTGGGGTGATCTTGTAGAAGGCTCCTAGAAGGAGGTGGTCGTAGGCCAGCGAGAGCGCTCGGGCAAGATTACATTCTTTCTGTTCAGCGTCACTTGTACTGTTGGTAGTTATGCCGTCCTTCAAGGTCCATTCAGAATTCGCTCCTGCTGGAGATCAACCTGAAGCGATATCACAACTCTCCGAAGGCGTTGCCAGAGGTGATCGATTCCAGACACTGCTGGGTATAACTGGTTCAGGAAAGTCTGCGACGATCGCGTGGACTATTGAGAAAGCACAGAAACCAACTCTCGTACTGGCGCCGAACAAGGCCCTTGCCGCCCAGCTTGCGAATGAGTTTCGCCAATTCTTCCCGGAAAATCGAGTGGAGTACTTCGTGAGCTACTACGACTACTACCAGCCAGAGGCATACATTCCACAGAGTGATACGTACATTGAGAAGGAGTCAACGGTTAATGATGAGATCGATAGATTGCGTCACTCAGCCACGGCAGCTCTTCTTACACGAGAAGACGTGATCATTGTTGCTTCAGTTTCGGCCATATACGGACTCGGCTCTCCCGAACAGTATCAGGGACAGTTATTACGGTTAATTCGCGGGATCGAATATCCCCTGGAGGACGCCGTTAAGCGTCTTGTCGATATCCAATACGAACGAAACGAGATCAACTTAACCAGAGGAAGGTTCAGAGTTCGTGGAGATACTCTTGAAGTGTTTCCCGCTTATGAAGAATTCATTTTTCGAGTGGAGTATTTCGGGGATGGGATCGAACGGATATCAGAGATGAATCCGGTAACGGGCGAAGTGCTCAACGAATTAAACGAGATGTGGGTTTACCCAGCGACGCACTATGTCGCTGAGCGAGATCGGATTCTCCGCGCAGCTGGGCAGATTGAGATCGAACTGGCACAGCGTATAGATGAGTTAGAACGTTCGGGGAAGATGCTTGAAGCCCAACGTCTGCGAATGCGAACTTCTTATGACTTGGAGATGATGCGTGAGATCGGTTTTTGCTCTGGTATCGAGAATTACTCTCGCCATCTGGAGGATCGCAATCCCGGCGAGAGGCCGTCCACACTGCTCGATTATTTTCCAGATGACTACTTGACAGTGATTGACGAGAGCCATGTAACTATTCCGCAGATTCGCGCTCAATACGCAGGAGACCGCTCTCGTAAAGAGGTCCTGGTTGAGCATGGTTTTCGTCTACATTCGGCCATGGATAATCGGCCGTTGACTTTCGAAGAATGGTTCGATTTCACTCCGCAATCGATCCTGTTGTCTGCTACCCCTGCTGGTTGGGAGCTTGACGTGTCGACCCAGGTGGTTGAGCAAATCATCAGGCCAACCGGACTTGTCGATCCAGAGGTGATCATTAGGCCAACGAAAGGGCAAATTGATGATCTGGCGCATGAGGTAAGAGAGCGAGCCATTTCTGATCAGCGTGTTCTCGTAACAACCCTGACCAAGAAGATGGCGGAAGATCTCAACGATTATCTTCTCGAAATCGGCCTGAAAGCGCGCTATTTGCATTCAGATATCGACACGCTGGATCGGATTCAGATCTTAAGGGATCTACGTCTTGGAGAGTACGACGTGCTCGTCGGAGTCAATCTCTTGAGGGAAGGTCTTGATTTACCGGAAGTGTCTCTCGTAGCGATCCTAGATGCAGACAAGGAAGGATTCCTTAGATCCGAAACGAGTCTTATCCAGACCATAGGAAGGGCCGCACGCAACGTAGATGGCCAGGTTGTTATGTACGCGGATGAGGTTACCAAGTCGATGCAGCGGGCGGTGAATGAGACCAATCGGCGCCGTAAGCGACAGATTGAGTTCAACGAATTGCACGATATCGACCCACAGACAATCCGTAAGAAAGTCTCTGACATTCTGGAATTGATACACGATTCTTCCAGTCTTGTTGCTAATCGCCGCA
>CAJWGC010000083.1 GCA_913031525.1 uncultured Acidimicrobiia bacterium
TGGCGGTGGAGTGGGCGGTGCCATCTTCAAGAATCCGGAATACGATCTGCTCTGGGCCCGAGATGTTGTCGAATATCGACGGTCCTGTTACCCAATTCGGGTTCTTATTCACGATTACATGTTGGCGATCGCTGAATTCTTCAAAGATATAGGCGCCGGTGCCAACCGGATTCTGGGCCATTGTCCCTGCCTCATACGCAGTCGGGGAGCCGATAAAAAGGCCGCGCGTGCTGAGGGCGTCGATGAACAATGCGTTCGGATCTGTGAAGATCACTTTGATTGTGTACTCATCGATGATTTCCGAGCTTTCGTACGGGCCTAGGTTGCCTCGTGCTAGGAGTGCATCCAGATCGGGATTCTGGATGCGATCAAAGTTGTATTTGACTGCCTCTGCGTTGAACGGTGTTCCGTCATGGAACGTGACGTCTTTCCGGAGATTGAACGTCCACTCCGTGGCTGCTTCATTGGACCCCCAACTTTCGGCGAGCCCAGGAAACTGGACGTTGGCGCCGTCAACGAGGATCGTCCAGACGAGTGGGTCGTAGACCGCGTTTACGATCTGACGAACGAACGCTTGTGTGTTCAGCGCCGGATCCATTGTCAAGGGATTCTGGCCTATAGCAACGGTGAGTGAACTTACTGAAGCGGATGATGAGGCGCTGGATGATGCTGCAGCAGCAGTGGTTGTTGGTTCTGCTGTTTCTGGTTCTGCCGTTTCTGGTTCTGCTGTTTCTGGTTCTGCTGTTTCTGGTTCTGCTGTTTCTGATGCAGCTGGAGCTGGGGCAGAAGTTGTTGCGTTGGCGGACGTATCAGTATCACTTCCGCACGCAGCTGCGACCAGGGCCAATGCAAGAATAAGGTACGTAACGGCGATCCTTTTGAACCGGATATTGACTGGCCTCATGCGGAGCCCTCCCAAAGGATGAATAGCGTTTCAGATCTTGGTTATTCCAAGAGCGCCACCAGCATACAAAAGGCAATACCATTCTGCAGAACTTAACGTTATGCGCGGATCGCTGATTTGATTTGGAGTGTGATCGTGACGAAAAGCCACGTAATGACCGTATTAGGACCCGTTGCGCCTGATGAGTTAGGCCTGACGATCTGCCACGAGCACCTACTCGTCGATATGACTCAAAGCCAAACATCAGCGGCGGATCTTTTGATGCGTAGCGAGACGGGATCGAAATCGACACGTGCTGACGCTGCCGGATGGCAATTTGGTGAAGGCGCTCCTGGCACGACTGCCAGTTTTCTGGGTCGCTGGCAGGGAGAGCTTCGTCTAGATAATTATTACGATTTTGTGCGAAATTGGTTCTTTCGAGGCGAATTTCGCTTGACAAGTATCGAGGACTGCATTTATGAGGTAGAGCGCTTCAAGCGGGCTGGTGGTGGATGCATTGTGGATGCCACACCTGTGGGTTTATCTCGTGATCCAGCTGGTCTGCGCGAGGTATCGAGAGCGACTGGAGTGCATATTGTCATGGGGGGTGGGTACTACGAGAAGGCGTGGCATCCGCCTGACATCGATGACTTGAGTGAAGACGAGCTATACCGTCGCATCAAGCGTGACATTGTCGATGGTGTAGGGGACGAGGGGATCGATGGGGGAGTTAAGTCTGGCCATATCGGCGAGGTCGGGATGAGCTATCCCCGGACCGACAATGAGGACAAGGTATTGCGCGCTGTTGTTCGCGCACACACTGAGACAGGTTTAGCGATATCGATTCATCCTGGGAAGCACACCATGGGGCCTATTGATGCTCTGAATCGTCTTCAGGAGTTGGATGCTGATATCGGCAAGGTCATTTTCTGCCACTGTGATAATCGTCCGGTCTTGCCCTATCCCCAGGGGTTCGCTGAGGAGTTGTGGCGACCGCTTGCTGAGGCTGGGGCTTATCTCCAGTTCGACACGTTTGGCTGGGAGGATTCGACGCGCCAGGCCAGTACTACGGATGCCCCTAACGACGCGGGTCGTATCAATATGATCATGGAAGTGGTCGAAGCCGGATTCGAAGAACAAGTTCTCATTTCGCACGACATTGTCATGAAGCACTGGCTATCCAAATACGGAGGTTGGGGTATCGAACATATCCCCCGATCGATAGTTCCATTGATGAAGCGCAAAGATATGCCTGAAGAAGTGGTTCGCAAAATTCTCATCTCCAATCCGGCCAATGCATTAGCGGTCGAGGCGTCTTGAAGAATTGCATCGCCCTAAGGTGCAGGCGGTCATGACTGGAGTTGACCCAGAATCTTTGCACGGACAGGCAATGCTTCGCGTGCGAGATCTGCGAGTTACCTTTCGCACAGTCTCCGGTCCTGTTAGAGCCGTGAATGGTGTGAATTTCGAGCTGGACCGAGGCGAGATTCTCGCTCTTGTAGGCGAATCGGGTTCTGGAAAGACTGTTTCGTCGCTTTCGCTAACTAGGTTGCTTCCGCGAAATGCTGAGGTCGAGGGCGAGGTGCTACTTGACGGGCGAGATATTCTCAAAGCTTCTAATTCGGCATTACGCGAGGTTCGTCGGAACAGAGTGGCCTATGTCTTTCAAGATCCGATCTCTTCGCTTAATCCGGCGCGTCGCGTTGGATCCCAACTGGTCGAGCTACTGCGAGTTAACCGAGGTATGCGATCGAATGAGGCGAGAAATCGTGCGCGAGAGTTACTTAGCCACGTTGGAATTCCCGGTGAAAGTCGCTACATGCGAGCGTATCCTCACGAACTAAGCGGAGGTATGTGCCAGCGAGTCATGATTGCTATGGCTCTGGCGACGGAGCCGGAGATCATTGTGGCCGACGAAGCTACTTCCGCGCTTGATGTGAGCATCCAGGCGCAGATTCTGGAACTTTTACAGCGACTTCGCGATCAGTTTGATACCGCGATGGTTGTAGTCACGCATGATTTCGGTGTCGTTGCTGGCATAGCGGATCGCGTTGCTGTGATGTACGGCGGTGAGATCATCGAGATCGGCGCGACCGAAGTGGTCTTATCCAACCCAGAGCATCCTTACACAGCGGCGCTGATGATGAGCGCTCCTGACTCATCCGACGAAGCAACAACCGAGCTTTTCATGATTCCTGGCACATTGGAAGAGAGTAGAGAGCATGCGGGTTCTCGATGCCAATTTTCTCCACGATGTCCTTTGGCGTTTGATCGTTGTTGGTCTGAGTGGCCGAAATTGAAGGACAGACAATCGGGCCACGCTGCTGCTTGCCACCTAGATGGTGAAGAAGTTGCGGCTTGGCTTGATAGCGGAGGCGAAATCACAGTAAGCCGTCCAGCATGAGCGGGGAGAGAAATGCGGCTAGTGAAGTCCTAGTTCTGGAAGAGTTGAAGATCTGGTTTAGGCAACGCAAAGGATTGATAGGAAGACGTATCGATCTTAAAGCGGTCGACGGTGTCTCTCTTGAGCTCAATCGCGGGGACACTCTGGGGCTTGTAGGGGAATCGGGGAGCGGTAAGACGACGATAGCTCGAGCCATTCTTGCTCTTCAAGAGCCGACGGCTGGTGTGATCTCAGTGCACGGTCAAGACATTAATGCCCTCAATCGAGAAGCACTGCGTGCGATGCGAAAACGGATACAACTGGTGCCACAAGATGCATTGGGTTCTCTCAATCCGTTACGAACGGTAGGGGCCACTCTCGCCGAGCCGCTTCGGATCCACAGTCTTGTACCACGTTCAGAAGAGGGCGATCGGGTGGGCGAGTTGCTCGAGGCAGTAGGGCTTCCGGTTGGAATAGCAAACAGATTCCCGCGCCAGTTGAGTGGCGGTCAACTTCGCCGTGTCTGCATCGCTCGTGCCCTTTCCACAGAACCTGAGCTCGTAATTGCTGATGAGCCCACGTCGGGCCTCGATGTTTCAGTTCAAGCGAAAATTCTGAATCTCATCAAGGATCTCCAAGCGCGACTTCGTTTATCTCTTTTGCTTATAAGCCACGATTTGAGTGTGGTACGCCATATGTGCTCCAAAGTGGCTGTTATGTATCTCGGTCGTATTGTGGAGGTCGGCCCTCAAGAGGAAGTCTTCGGGAACCCCCAGCATCCTTACACCCGAGCGCTGTTGGCCGCTGCGCCAAGCGCGTCTTCAATGGTGGCGGGAGCACGACCGAATCCGATTGGTGGAGAGGTTCCCAGTCTGGCTAATCCCCCGATGGGGTGTTCGTTTCATCCTCGATGCCCGGACTCCTACGAGCCTTGTGCTGAATCCGACCCAGCGTTGAAGGTTGCTACTAATGGCACTCAGTCGGCCTGTTTCCTCGCGGGTTCTTCTTCGAACGAGATCGCGATAGGGAAAAACCGGAGTTCGGTCTAATGGTGACATCCGAATTCCCCTCGAATCTTGTAGACGTCAAGGCCGATTGGCTCGACGCTAGTTTGAGATCTGCTGGAGTGATCGGCGACGCGAAAGTCATCGGGTTTGACTCTGAGCCGATCGGAGCAGGCGTAGGAGTCATGTGCGACCTGTATCGCCTCAGGCTGTTGTACGAGGGTGATGCCTCACATGCTCCCGAGACCGTTGTGCTCAAAATTCCAGTGAATCAGGAAGGTACTCGGTTTGTAGCGCGTACTTTTCGCTTTTATGAGATGGAAGTGCACTTCTATCGAACTGCGGCGAGGATGACCCCTTTGGCCACGCCCAGTTGTTACGCAGCCAGGCACGATACTGAGACCGACGACTTTGTGCTCGTTCTTGAAGAGGTCACTGGAGCTCGAACTTATAGTCAAGTGGAAGGCTGCCCTCCACACATCGCCGAGATAGCAATTGTTGCCCTAGCGCGACATCACGCCGCTTTTTGGGAGAGCAAATCTCTCGAAACTGATCTTGGATGGCTGCCTTATCCTTGGGATCCTCCAATTCCTGCAGCCATCCAAGAGGGGACGAGCGCTTCGTTGCCGGTTTTCTTAGACGGTTTTGATTATCGATTCGATGCGCACATTCGAGACCTTTGTGAACGTTTTCCAGCGGTAACAGGTGAACTTTTTTACTTTGGAGAAGGGAGGCCGTTGACATTTGCCCATGGCGACTACCACGTGGGCAATCTATTCTTTTGGGACGACGAGGTTCTCGCGTTGGACTGGCAATTTCCCCTCCGAACGGCTGGTGCTTATGACCTCGGATATTTTCTAAGTCAGAATCTCACTGTTGAAGATCGGCGTGCTTATGAGGAGCCTCTTATCGACTTGTATCTGTCGACTTTGGCCGAAGAAGGCGTCAACTATCCACACGATAAGCTAATGATCGACTATCGCCGTACGTTGCTGATCTGTTTGATGCCTCAAATACTTGCTGGCGGAGGAATGCAGCTTGTTGATGAGGCCCTTCGACTCGTTAACGAGAGGCTAGATCGAGTTGTTGCTGCCATCCATGACATTGCCTCGCACGGTCACGCGCTCATTGACGTCTCCCTTGACGTAGATGACGGCATGCGCCGAGCCATCG
>CAJWGC010000084.1 GCA_913031525.1 uncultured Acidimicrobiia bacterium
GAAAAGAGGTATTCCGAACTGCTCAGCTCTGGCGATTAGCTTTTGCGCCTGTATTTACATACTCGGAAGTTTCCTTGGACCTTCACTTTGTCGAGAGCGGTGCGTTTGTAGAGAGCGGTGATGTACCGATTCCTAAATCGCCGTTCAGTTGGGAGGGCATGCCCTCGCTCTCGGCTGCTCCTGTTCCTGGGGCTGACAATGGTGTTCTTGACGACTGGAATGACCTAGGAGCAGATGGCGAAAAGTCTCCAGATCCTTCTAGAGGTGCGGTGATGTCTTGAGCTGGAATCTAACGCTCGATGGCCACACCGCCTTTCTTTCTACCCGATCGAGGCCCGGTGGTTTAGTTGCTTCTTCGATAGCACCGTCAGAGTTAGCAAAATATCTATCGGATCTTGGGGAGCATCGCGTTCTTATCGCGGATATTCCACGACCAGACGAGCTTCGGGACATTACTTACAAGCTTATTTCTGAAGCTATCGGTGCGCATTCGATGCCAGTGATTATTTCGATCAGCGAGAGTTGCGATATTCGTTGTCTCAGCTTGGCGTTACGTGCCGACATACGAATCGCAACGGAAGCGGTGATCGTATCGATCGCTCCGATTGACAAGGTGCTAGAAGCTGACCTTGTGTCGCTGCTTTCTCGGGTTGTCGGATCATCGGTTGCTGGATATTGGACTCTCGCTGGGTCTTCGATCGACGCAAGTGAAGCTTTGCGATGTGGGTTATTTCACGAGGTTGTCGCTTCGGAGCGTCTCGAAGAACGCGTTACTGAATTGGCTGTTCAAGTCTCTCGTGGTGCTCCTCTTGCTCTCCGATATGGGAAAGAGGCAATTTTGCGCGGGCGCGATCTACCGCTGCGCGCCGCGCTCGACCTGGAGGCTGACTTATACAGTTTGCTGCAACATAGTGCCGACCGCACCGAAGGTGTGTCGGCTTATCTCGAACATCGAATCCCAAATTTCAAGGGCAAATAATTCCCCGTTCGACGTGATGCTCGTTCACGAAGGCGATGGTGCCGTTCACCACGGTTGCCGCGATTTCGGTGTCGGCCGGCATTCCTCGGCTCCAATCGCCTGTCGCTGCGGTGAAGGCAGCATCTGCACCGGCTTGGATTTCTCCCGCACCTGGCCGCCCTATCCATGCTGACGGAACACGGGTATAAAGATCGAGCGCGTCGAGCAGTTCCAACGATTCGTCAGGATTCATTTGATCGCCTGAGGCGGTACGTCGGCTTATGGCCGCCCAGATACCTCTTAACGCAGAAGGATCAGAAATTGGGGCATCGGAACCAGCCATGAGAGGTATTCCGGCTGTTTGCATGGTGCGGTATCGGTGGAGCAAGTCAACGCGTTGATCTCTTAGATAGATGTCGCCTCTATCTTCAATGAGGGCGGGGTTGACACATGCTTGCACTTTGATTCGCGAAGCCCTTCGTATCTCAGGATCGCTCATCTGTGCAGCGTGTTCGATTCGATCGGGGCGACTGATTTTTTTGCTTTTGCAGCGTCCAAGTACGTGTAGGGCGCCGGCCACAGCGTCTAAAGAGACGGCGTGGATTGCGACAGGGAAATCCATTGAGTGAGCTGCTCGGATGGCGATCTCGAGATCTTGAAGAGGCGGTTTGAGTCCTCCCGGGAACTCGTGCAGAGCGAGTTTTTGCCCAATAATTCGTGATGTTGAAGCATGAAAATCCGATGGAAGAGCGTGTTCTCCCCAAAAGTGGAATATCAGTGGAAAATTATCCGATTGAGCGACCGAATTGGTGGTTTCGACATTCTCAATATCCCAGTGTGGGGTCGCATCCACGATCGCGGTGATGCCGTTGCGAACAAGAACAGATAGGGCTGATCGAAGCCGGCGTTGGTGCTCTCTTGGAGAAGGTCTGAGATGTTTCAAACGGCGCCTAAGCGATGATATATCGTGCAGAAAGACACCGTCATCATTGACAATTTTGAGGTTTTCATCCTCGAAAAAATTCGCTTCGCGCAACGCAGCAGTGTTTGCTATCCAGATATGGCCACTGCGATCGTTGATCAGAACAGGGCGGTTACCCAGGGCTTCGTCTAGATCGTGACGAGTTGGCAAACGGCCATTGACAAGTGTGTTGCTGTCGAATCCAGAACCACGGATGAGATCTGTGTCGCAACTGGCGGCTCCGGCGACAAGCCGTGTCTGAATTCCGTTGACGGATTTCGAATCTCTTAACGAAATAGATTCGAGCGATGAAGCGAAAGCAGCGAGATGAATGTGGGCATCGATGAACCCTGGAAGAATGGTGCTATCAGGCATTCGGATAACCTCATCAGCGGGACCGATTTTTCCTGACGGACCTACTGATTCGATCCGCCCGTTTCGCACGAGGATGCCCCAGTCGGGAGGTGACCAGCGTCGTCCTGGTAGGAGAATCCTTTGAGAACGAAGGAGCAACGATCGGGATCCATTATCCGGAACCTGCCTGTTTTTTGTCCGCAGATTGCCGATTAGTCGCCAGCCGGCAATGGCTCCAGCTCGAATTCTCCGATGGGGGCTCCACAGCATTCGAACTTCCCGTCACCACCCGTTACGCAGAGAACTTCTGTACCGCAGTTCTGGCATTTGTAGCGTTTGCCGGGTTGATTGGTCATGACGTCGATTATACCGATGCAGGATTGTGGTGTCTCGGTTATGTATTGAAGCAAATAGGACGAATACTCATAGCGTTAACTCTTAATAGCGGCCACCGAGTTTGTGATGATCCCAGGAGTAGATTTTCTTCGGTTCGACCCGCACCACGATCCGCTTGGCCGCGATCGCTTTCCTCCGTTCAACGCTGAGAGAGTCGAGAGGATTCCCACTTTTAGCGGGAAGACGATGGCGATGGATGTCTCGGATTTGTTCGGGGTCGTCAATGATGTGGCCTGTTCCTTGTACTACAAGTCCGCGTAGCGTCTCGTAGGTTCGACCCTTTTCGAGCATGCAAGAGATTTGTGGGTCTCGTTGCAGGTTCACTGTTTTCTGACTCTTCCGATAGGTATTAAAATGGATCCGGTCGTCGACCATCCAGTACCACATCGCGCTGAGATGAGGGAAACCATGCGGTCCCTTAGTTGCGACGCACAGCGTTCCACCGTTTTGCAGAAAAGAAAGCTCTTCTTTTCTCGTCATGGCTATTGCTTTTCGACGATTGAGGTTCATTGTCATACCGTTTTGATCAGCGAAACGCTTTGACGCGTCAATGTTCTGTTTCCTAGCATCATGCAGAATAACTGGCAGAGCGCATCGCGCGACTCGGATTGTAGTTCTACGTCCGAGGTCTCGTGAGTTACTCTTGCTGGTTGACTGTATTGGAGACAACCTAAATTTTCCCGGAAAAAGGGGTACCGAATGAGGAATGGTTCAGCCAGCCGCAGGAGGCTTCCGTTGCGGATCTTAGGATTGCTGTTGGGGCTAGCGTTGATCGCTGCTGCTTGCGGTGATGATGATGATGCAACGACCACTACGGCGGCACCAGCAGCGACTACGGCTGCTACTACTGCACCAGCAGCGGATGATGCTGCAGAAGACGAGTCGGCGCCGGCTACTACGGCTGCAGCAACTACAGCTGCACCGGCGACTACAGCTGCACCGGCGGTTCCGGATCAGACGTTTGTATGGGCTCTTCAAGCTCTTGCAACCGACTTTGATCCCACCGTCTATCAGGGCTCTGGTCCGACGCAGTGGATTGCCTATGAATTGAAGTCGACTCTTATCGAGTACGACTTGACAGGACTCTCTGGAGAGATTCCGGCTTGTGATGGTCTTGCGAGCGTCGCGAATGTTTCAGCAGGACTAGCCGAGTCTTGGGAGTACAGCGAAGACCGCCAAACCATTACATTCAAGTTGCGTGAAGGCGTTCTCAGCTCCGCTGGCAACGAGTTGACTACAGAGGACGTTCGTTGGAACTTTGAGCGTTCGCTACAAGATGGTTCTAACTTTGTAGCCAAGTTCCTTTGGTACACCGCCGCTAGCTATGGCGGAGTAGTCGAGGGTGGCCACGACGTAACTGAGCTTCTGACTGTTGTCGATAAGTACACCTTCCAAATGCACCTCGTAAGCCCGTCGCCGGTCGACATTGCGGCAATGGCACACTGGAGCATGAGGATCGCCGACAGCACCGAGGCCAAGAAGCACGCCACCGACGAGGATCCGTTTGCCTATCAATGGCTTGCTGTGAACGGTCCATACTTTGGACCCTGGTATTTCACCGCGGATGATTTCGATGGTGGGAACCAGATCACGCTTCGCGCCAACCCGAACTACACGCGTGAGCGGGGCAATATCGGTACTCTTATTGCTCGTAACATCCCAGAAGAAGACACCCGCTTGCAGTTGCTGCTGTCAGGCGATGTTGATTTTGCCCATAATCTTCGGTTGGACCAATATGCCAGCCTTGAGGGGCAAGACGGTGTGAGCGTTTATAACTGCGCTAGCCCGACCAGGGACGTACTGAACCTGAACTTCAACGATCCGATTGTTTCGAATCCAAAGGTCAGAAAGGCCATTTCAGTGGCTCTTGACCGTGATGCTCTTGTTCAGGGCGCATACCAGGGCCTAGGCCAACCGGCGATTGCGGCTTTGCATCAAGGGTTCCAGGAAGATCCAACCAAGCTTCAGTCATACACGTACTTCCCGTCCTACGCGCGGTCTCTTCTTGACGAAGCGGGCTATCCAGACGGCTTCGACATGACCTTGACGTACAGCCCAGGAGACCCCGGTCCTCAGACCGAGCCTCTTGCTGTTCTGATACAGGCTCAATTAGCGGTTGCAGGAATCAACGTGACGTTGAATCCGTTGACCGGCGCGGAGTTCTCTCCGGCCTTGAGGGGCGGAGAGGCCCAGGCCTGGATCTTCGGGCAGAACCCGGCGGTCCCACATCCGTACTACGCCATGCTGCTGTTCAATAAGTCCACGAGCTTCTTGAACTATCAGGGCTACAACGACCCAACATTTGATGGATTGTTGACACAGGCTGAAGAAGCAGAGCCAGGTGCGGCACAGGACGCGGTGATTCAGCAGACCAACGAATACATGGCTAACGCCTTGCCAGAGTTGGCCCTTGTAGATAAGCGGACGATTCGTGCCGTAAGGGACAACATCACTGGTCTGACCAATAGGTCTGATTCGACGTCGAACATACACCTGTTCAATAAGGGATAGGTGACGCTTAGGAAATGAAGTGATGAACGCGCCGTTTGGCGTCTAACTAGACGCTAAACGGCGCGTTCACTTAGCTAGGTCAGCGTTTCGCTCTGAAGAGTCGCGTGTCCTGGTTATGACGGTTGAGGGGGATTATTGAGCAACAGTTTTTTAGATACTACCATGTGATATAATATGATTTAGAAATTCTTATAACAACCGCTTTGACAACTTCTCCCTT
>CAJWGC010000085.1 GCA_913031525.1 uncultured Acidimicrobiia bacterium
CAAGGAACCCGCGGAAAAGTCGAGGCAGGAGAAATCCGTTGCCCACAAAGGGGGAATCGACAGTTTCCCAGAAACGTGATCGCTCGTCTTCGTCTTGGGAGATCAAAGATACTGCGAAGTGCGGACTCTGAGCGTTGAAGGCCGCAACAGCAGAGTCGACATTCGGAACTACAACAAGTGTGACCTCTGGGCTATCTTCCCACTCCCATTCGATTCCAAGGTTCTCACCAGAGATCGGCTCGGCTTTAGGTTCCAACACCTCACCTCCAGCTCGAGAAATCAGCGCATCGTCAAACCATGAACGGGGAATTCTTTCAGTTTCAGTCTCCACCACATGTAATTTCGCAACAGTGCCACGGCGTTCTCCAGCCCGATCTAACGAATCCAAGAAAACAGGAATCAGATCGTCGGCTCGCGACTCAACAATGACACAGGTGTTGAGTGTGTTGCAAACCTTATGGTCGAGAGAGTGATAGACCGCCGCCCCAAAAACATCCGCGTCTGCGGAATCGGCCGCAACAATCCAAGCTCCTCCCGTACCATGAAGGCTTACAAGCGTGCCTGCCTGACGCGCCACCGCTCCGAGTTGCGCTACCGCGCTACCCGATCCGCGAGCAACTGCAAGCGCTAGCCGCTCATCAGCGAACATCGCCCAACCTGCAGCATGAGCCGCACTGTCGACAAGAGAAACTGCTCCGGGGGGCAACCCAGACTCTTCGAGCGCAGGGTCGAGCGCCTGTTGAACAATGGCTCGGGCGGTGCTCAGTGCGGCAGATCCGATTCGAAACACTACGGTGTTGCCGTTTCGCATTACACCCGTGGCGTCGGCGAAGACATTAGGGCGCCCCTCGAAACCGAATCCAACCACACCGATACCAGCCTTAATCAGATCAACTTTCCAGCCAGTGTGTCTAATCGATTCCACAATGGATCCTCGCCCAGTCGGAGCATCTACCCACATGCGCAGGCCATCGACCATGTCTTGTCGCATTTTGTCCGTCAGAACAAGGCGAGTCGTCGAACGTCCCATCGCCTTACTACGAACGATATCCTCATCATTTGCCGCCCTGATGGCCGCGAAGCTCTTTTCGTCTTCGAGCTTCGCGGCGAAAGATTCATAAAACGCATCGATCTGTTCATCACTGCAGGTGCCCATAGCCGCGAAAGCCGCCGCTGCCGCGTCGACGGATCCGGTAGCCAAGTCGTATTCGAACTGAGGAATATGAAGCAGATCGCCGGTGTCTTGCACGACGATGAGACGGTCACCCGGAACAAAAGCCTCGGCAAGATCTTTCGTTACGTAGACAACTCGATCTCCGCCGAAGATGATCGGCATACCAGGTTGTAGAGAAGTGAGATTCTCGGTCATAGTCATTTGAGAGTACTCTCCCCGGTCGATCGGGGTAAACACAAGACACGGTCAACTACCTCAGAATCACTAGATCATCACGATGGATAGCGACACCGCCTGCCTCGGAGCTATGCCTACCTCTAGCTGCTGACAAATCGGAGGATGAAAGCCCTGCAATACCTTTCCCGAGAAAAAACCCATCCTTTAACCGGATCTCGACAGATGAACCTTGCAGAAAAGAACCCTCTACCGATAGCACTCCTACTGGTAACAATGAATTACCTCGAGATCGAAGAGCACTCGCAGCGCCATCATCGATCACAACTACACCCTCCGCCGGAAGGCCAAAAGCTATCCAAAGTTTACGAGCCGTCAGAGCTTCCTTGTGAGGCTCGACCCAAGTACCCGTCTCTTCACCAGCCACTGCTCGTATAGCACCATCACCGCTTGAAGAATCGGTGACAACTGTGGGGATACCTGACCAAGCGGCCATCCGCGCTGCAACGACTTTGGTGGCAACTCCTCCCGAACCGAGCGCACCAGCACGTGACTGTCTCCAGAGCTCATCAAGGATCCCGTCAGTATGACGAACAGCAGTAAGTAACTCAGCGTCGTCAGCAAGTCTTGGATCCTCGGAATACAGCCCTGAAGTATCGGTAAGTATCACCAGCATGTCAGCTCCCACTAGATGGGAAACAATGGCAGCCAATCGATCGTTGTCACCAAACTTCAGCTCATCGACAACGACCGTATCGTTCTCGTTCACTACAGGGACAACGCCAATGGAAAGCATGTGCTCAAGCGCCTCTCTGGCGTGAAGATATTGTTCGCGACGCGCCAATACATCCCGGGTAAGTAGCACTTGGCCTGCAACGCGCCCACGCTCTCTGAATTCAGTGAAGTACCGTTCCATGAGTCTGCCCTGGCCGACCGCAGCAGCGACCTGCAACCCGGGGAGGTCTTCAGGGCGCTCGATGAGTCCAAGGGAGGACAAGCCAGCTGCCACTGCACCCGAAGTCACAAGGACAGCAGGGTTCCCCCCCTCCCACAGCCGATCGATTTGATCCACAATGCGTTGTATCGACTCGAGATCAAGACCCCCAGAAGCAGAGGCGAGGCTTGAAGATCCAATCTTGACCACTACTGGAGAACCTGGAGTTGCTGCACGTCTCATGCGTCTGCCTCTCCCTGACCGCCATTTGGATCAGGCTCAAAAGTGAAGACAAGGTTCCCGATACGCACATCGTCTCCAGGTTGCGCTCCAGCTGCTGTCAATGCATCGTCTACACCAATAGCTGCGAGTCTTGCAGCAGCTAGGTCGGCAGCCTCAAGTACCGTTAGATCATCCAGATTCACAGCCCGTTCCGCCGCGCGTCCAGCCACTATCCAGACATCGTCCTGACTGTGGATCTCGAAAGATTGAGGTAAAGGACGGTGAAGAACGAAACCACTCCGATCCGGACCTTGTCTTTCGATTCCGCGTACCTTTTCCGCAACGGCATACATCAGTTCGTCGACTCCTTCCCCAGTGACAGCGGAAATCGAAAAAAATTCGATGTCTTTCAACCCGGGCGACAGAGACTCTACGGAACCGTCGGAGAAAACATCGATCTTGTTCAGTGCGACCACTCTGGGGCGCTGCAAGAGATCCGGAGAATGCCGCGCAAGTTCAGCTAGAAGGATTCGATACTGGTCAGCTGCAGATCGTTCTTGCATCTGCGTTTGTTCTAGCAAGATAACAAGCACTCCGGCACGCTCGACATGACGGAGAAAATGGTGTCCGAGTCCCTTTCCTTCCGCAGCTCCTTCGATCAAGCCGGGAACATCTGCCATCACGAAATCTTGATTATCGACAAGTACCACTCCAAGGTTTGGGGTGAGAGTGGTAAACGGATAATCGGCAATCTTCGGTTGCGCTGAAGAAACTCGTGAAATCAGTGTGCTTTTTCCGACATTCGGAAATCCGATGAGTGCAGCATCAGTGACGATCTTCAATTCAAGATCAATCCAGGTTTCGACACCATATTCACCTTGTTCAGCGAATTCCGGTGCTTTCCGACGCGGGCTCACGAAAGCAGCATTTCCCTTTCCGCCATTTCCTCCAGAAGCAATAATCACTCGCTGACGAGATTCGACAAGGTCGGCAACAAGGGTTCCCGTCGAATCGCGTACCTCAGTACCGAGAGGAACAGGAAGTTCCAAGTCAACTCCTCGAGCCCCATGACGCAACTCTCCCTGTCCATGGTTTCCATCACCGGCTCGCCAATGAGGCTTTCGAGAAAACACAAGCAAACTGGCAACGGAAGGATCAGCGACAAGGACAACATCTCCGCCTGCCCCCCCTGAGCCTCCATTGGGCTTGCCGCGTGGACGTCCTTTCTGGCGCTGAAAGGACGGAACTCCAGCACCGCCGTCACCACCGCGAGCACAAATACGCACACGATCAACGAAGTTCATAGTGGCATTCCCTCGATCACAGACCGAGCCTATCGACAACCGGCTCTCAATTGTGGTCTTGGAGTTCTCTCTTACGGCGGTTCTCAGGCCTCTATCACAACGTTGACAAGACGACGCCCGCGACGAGTCCCATACTTTACAACACCGTCTGCCTTAGCAAAAAGGGTATCGTCGCCACCCTTTCCTACATTGTCTCCCGGATGGATCCTGGTTCCTCGCTGACGGACAATCACCGAGCCCGCTGTGACAATCTGACCATCAAAAACCTTCGGCCCTAGACGTTTGGAGGCCGAATCCCGACCATTACGGGTCGAGCCGCCGGATTTAGTCTTCGACATTCGCTCAGTCCTCCTCGCCAACTTCGTTCGTGTCGGCATCGGTCTTTTCTAGATTGGTCTTCTTTTGTTCAACCGCTTCTAGCTCAATTTTTTTAATCTCGATAGTCGTGTAATGCTGCCGATGACCTCGACTACGTCTATAGCCGGTCTTCGGCTTGTACTTAAAAACCTCGATCTTGTCTCCTCGATGCTCTCCAACCACCGCCGCGAGAACCTTCGCCTTAGACAATTCTGAGCGATCCGATACAACTTTGCTGTTGTCGACAACGAGCAACGGCGTAAAGGTGATCTCTTCTACACCCTTAACTCGCTCGATATCCAGCAAATCGCCCTCTTGAACCTTCGCCTGTTTCCCGCCGGCGCGGATAATCGCGTACATCTATCTCATTCCTCTACGTGTTCGCTTGCATCAGCGAGGGACTAGTGGGGGTGGCACATCGCGAAGACGGTGCGCCACGCCATGTTAGTCCCAGCTCAGATACGCTAAAACCTTCTGGATCTAAGTGTCTCAAAGATCAGTCGTTGTCGAGTGCCTCTCCAACAGTAGCTGATTGCTCATGTAGCACCAGACCGCGACCTCGACAGTGCGAACAGACCTCAGAAAAGGATTCGAGAAGACTTTCCGAGATGTTCTTCCTCGTCATTTCCACAAGACCGAGACGCGAGATATCAAATACACGGGTTCGCATCTTGTCTTTGGATAGTTGTTCTCGGAATTTTTCAAGCACTGCTTCCTGGTTTTCCAATATTTCCATATCGATGAAATCGATCACAATGATGCCGCCGATGTCACGCAACCTGACCTGACGAGCTATCTCCTCTGCAGCTTCAAGGTTGTTCTGCAACACAGTGTCTTCCAGATTGGAATCTCCGACGAAACGACCCGTATTTACATCTACAACAGTGAGCGCCTCGGTAGGATCAATAACGATATGGCCACCCGATGGAAGCCATACCTTTCGATCGAGAGCTTTTCTCAGTTGATCCTCAACGTGAAATCTCTCAAAAATAGGTAACTCATCTTCATACAGAGTGACCTTCGAAAGAAGGTTTGGTGCTACTTCCTTCAAGTAACTAACGACCATATCGTAAGTAGAAGACCCATCGATCAGGAGACGACGGAAATCATCCGTGAAGTGTTCTCTAATGGTCCGGAGTATCAGAGAAGGCTCTTCGTGAAGGAGAATCGGTCCTGAGAGATCGGCGCGAGACTCGATATTTCCCCAGATGCTCTTAAGGCGTTCGATATC
>CAJWGC010000086.1 GCA_913031525.1 uncultured Acidimicrobiia bacterium
TCGGGTGGGGAAAAGAGGAAACGTTTCGTAAACGGCACTCTCAAGAAACCCGGCAGTATTCCACCGATCCGTCCGCTCCCAGGGATTACCGGCATCATAAGTGCAAGCAAAGCCGAAAAGACTGGCACATAGATAGACAACAGAATCATCGCCGAAGCAACTGTTGAAATTAGATCCGAGTAACCGGTAAACGCTCGATATATCCAGACCATTAGAAGAAGCAACACCAAAGTAAAAGAACTGTCCACTGCTGCCCGGTCACGTAAAGCAACTGGCACATTACGGTTCAGCCTTCGCCATAGCGCCAAAGGCAGTAGGAGAAACACCAGAATCCCCATCGCCAGAGATATAGCAAGATAGATCGAACCCCCAGGTTCGGAGAGATAGGAAGCATTGGGATCGGAAACTAAGTTGGACAACCAGTAATCCGTACCGCGAACAGCTCCAGAAGGTCGTCCTGAAAAAATAAGCGTGATGGACAACACAAATGGCGCAATCATCCCTGATAGATGGATAATTGCGGCTCGCCCTTTACCTGAAGATTTTTTCGGTGAAGAAGCATTTTTCAGCTTAGAACGAGATTTCTCTTCGATCCGCGCTTGACGGTTTCGAGCTCGACGTCGAGCCTCTTGCTCAGCTCTAGATCTCTGCGTTCCACCGCGGCTCATTAGATCAGGAAGGAGTTCGAGCGATTTCGATCTCTCTCGCATCAAGTCTTCGAAAGCATCGACGGCCCAGCGATTGATCCAACACAGCTGCCTCCCAATCGGTCGCGACAATGTCACGATCTTCGATCTCTTCGATAGCTTTCGTCGCGTATGTCACTGCATCACTCAAAGCGCGAGATGCATCAAAGTCATCTGACAGACGATCACGGAGAGCCTCTTCTTCGCCTCCGATAGCACCAAAACCTTGTTCTGTGATCAAAGTTCCATCGAACTGGATTCTGAACAATCTGGTGTCAGAGGGTTCTTCTCCAATCTCAACAACAAAGATCCCTACTTCGTATGGTTTTACTTCGTGGGTAAAAATCTGTCCCAGTGTTTGCGAATAAACGTTTGCGAGTCCTTTGGCAGTAACGTCAGCCCTGCCATAAGCGTATCCCTTGAGGTCGGCGTACCGAATTCCCGCTACGCGCATGGTCTCGAATTCGTTGAAACGTCCGACTCCAGCAAACGCAATACTGTCGTAAATCTCCCCAAGTTTGTGCAGTGACCCACTGGGGTTCTCGCCGATCAGCAGCACACCGTGAAAGAACTCCGTGATAATTATCGGTCTTCCCCTCGCAATGCCTTTCTTAGCAAAATCTGCTCGATCCTTTATCAACTGCTCAGGCGGAACATAAAATGGCATGGTCATGGGCGATTCTCCAAGACGTGCACCGCGATTCCCTCAAGACGATCATCGACAATTTCAACAAATCCAATATCTGTCACCGTTGCCACGTTTGGGTAAATACCTCTTTGCAGATCGGGCCCTCCAGTGGCGGCATCATCTTCGGCAGCAGCGACCAATGCCTCGACTGCGATACTCAGCGCTTCATCTTCCTTTAATCCCTCCCGGTAGGAGTTTTTCAGAAAAGAACGAGCTGCCGCCCCCCCAGAACCAGTAGTCGTATATTCCCTCTCCTCGTAACGTCCTCCGACTGCATCGAACGAGTAAAGGCGACCTGATCCTTCGGGCTCGTCGTAACCGCAAAACAAAGGGACCACCGCGAGGCCCTGAAACGCAAGCGGCAAGTGAGCACGTACCATCCGCGCCAAGTAATTGGCCTTGCCTTCGAGAGACAACCTCGCTCCCTCAATCTTCTCGTAGTGCTCCAACTCTGTTTGGAAGAGCTTGACTAGCTCGATCGCCATCCCCGCAGTTCCCGAGATTGCGACAGCTGAAAAACGGTCAGCCGGATAAACTTTCTTAACACGGTCGTGTGCGATTACGTGGCCTGCGGTTGCTCGACGATCCCCAGCCATCACAACACCGTCGGCATATCGAAGCGCGAGTACCGTCGTCGCTTCGGGAATAACGACTCCTTCCGACCGAGAGTCGACATTCCAGGCTGGCATTAATCCACGATTCTCCAGCAATGCCATGAAACTAGCCATGGGAACAGGGTCATCGAGAGACAGAAAGCCGCCTTCTGGTCCGAAGTTGCCGCTCACTCGCCTCCCTTCTGAACGTAGTTCTTCACAAATTCCTCTGCATTCTCTTCGAGGACCGACTCTATTTCCTCAAGAAGGTCATCTATACGTTCGGTGAGCTCTTCACCTTCGCTTACAGATTCAACAGCAATATCCTCTTCGACCCGATCATTGGTCTCGGGTCTTATTTGCCTTCGCTCTTGTTCAGCCATCATCAACTCCAAGCGATTCGAGAAGAACAGAAGCTGTTTCAGACTGGTCTATTAGAGAACCGACCCGTCTTTTCGTCCCCCTCAATGGCTCCATCATAGGCACTCTTTTCAACGAATCTTCTCCGATATCGAAGACCAGCGAGTCCCAGTTTGCGGCCACGAGATCATCACCAAACTTGGCGACGCATCGTCCGCGAAAAAAAGCTCGGGTTCTAGCTGGAGGCTCAATGACAGCATCGACAACTTCTTCATTTCGGAACATTCGCTCGAAACGTCCAGCAGATACAAGGCGATGGTATAGGCCCCGCTTCGGGTCGACATCGTGGTATTGAAGAGAAATCAATCTCATCTTGGGAGATCTCCAGTCAATTCTGTCTCGCTCCCGAAATCCTTCGAGGATACGAAGCTTGGCCGTCCAGTCCAGTCGATCCGATGTCGACATTGGATCGCGCTCTAAATCAGTAAGTATTTCTTCCCATATCCGTAGAACGTCCGCATACACTTCTGGCAAATCACTGCCATGAACATATCTGATTGCCCACTCAAGATACTGCCATTGGGCCTCTAGCGCAGTGATCGCGCCACCTTCGACAAGAGGAAGCGTTTCGCGAAGTGTCAGGTCGTGGCTCACTCGCCAGGTTGCCGTAACCGGATCCACTAGAGCAATTGGATCGCCAAGAGCTCCGTCTTCGAGTGCCTGCAGCACGATCGCCGCCGCACCTACCTTTAGGAAGGTTTGCACTTCCGACATATTGGCATCGCCAATAATGACGTGAAGACGGCGGTACTTAGCCGCGTCTGCATGCGGCTCGTCCCGCGTGTTGATGATGGGACGTTTCAAAGTTGTCTCGAGACCAACCTCTTCTTCAAAAAAATCCGCTCGTTGGGTGATCTGGTAGTCGCAAATCGGACGCCCGTTCTCACGACCGATTTTGCCGGAACCGGTGAAGATCTGTCGGGTAACAAGGAACCCAGTGAAGTGCCGAACTATATCCCCAAATGGGAGGTGACGTCCTACAAGGAAGTTTTCGTGTGCTCCATAGGAATTACCCTTGCCGTCGCTGTTGTTCTTGTGAATAAGGATTCGCCGATCTTCATCAAGCACTGTTTGGGCGGAAGTCGCTGCCCTGGCCATAACCACTTCCCCTGCCTTCTCATAGAGTGCGACTTCTCTGGGATCGAAAGACTCTGGTGTCGAGTATTCCGGATGGGCGTGATCCACGTATAAACGTGCGCCATTCGTCAAAACCACGTTGACAAGGCCTGATTCAAACTCATCTTCCAGCGATAGCCCGTGACCGAATCCTCTGGCATCACGACCTGGAGATTCTCCGTCGTACGACCATTGGATTTGAGCCCTCTGACCGGTATATGAGTTGACCACCAAACTCGAGGCCGACACGGGATTGAAATCATCATGATTCTGAATAGTGATTCCGTATTCGATCTCGGTTCCAAGAACACGAGGAGGAGTCATTCAGCGAGCTCCGGAATCACAGGTATTGGCCAGGCGTCACCGCTTCAATCGTCCTGCTCTCTCCATCTCCTGCAATAAGAGTCCGGACGTAAACAATTCTCTCACCTTTCTTACCCGAAATCCGGGCCCAATCATCGGGATTAGTGGTGTTTGGTAAATCTTCATGCTCGCGGAATTCCTGACCAATTGCCTCCACAAGATCTGTCGAAGTCAATCCGGAATGGTTCCCCAAGATCTCTCGTTTGATCGCATATTTCTTTGCTCGGCGGACCACATTCTCGATCATGGCTCCGGAAGCAAAGTCCTTAAAATAAAGTACCTCGCGGTCACCGTTGGCGTAAGTAACTTCGAGGAATCTGTTGGCGTCGGTTTCTTCGTACATTCGCGCTACTACTTCACCCACAAGGCCAGCGAGCATTGCGTCACGATCGCCGCCATAATCATCGAGCTCGCGCTGCGAAAAAGGAACATCGCCGTCAAGGTAGATACTGAAGATCTCAGCAGCAGATTCAGCGTCGGGGCGCTCTATTTTTATCTTTACGTCTAGGCGACCCGGCCGCAAAATAGCTGGGTCTATCAAATCCTCTCGATTGGACGCTCCAATGACAATCACGTTTTTTAGCGCCTCAACGCCGTCGAGTTCTGAAAGTAATTGAGGAACAATGGTCGATTCTACATCAGAGGAAACGCCACTTCCTCGGGTACGGAACAGCGAGTCCATCTCATCAAAAAAGACAATTACAGGGAAACCCTCATCTGATTTCTCCTTTGCTCGTTGGAAGATCAGCCTGATCTGTCGTTCCGTCTCGCCAACGTATTTGTTGAGCAACTCCGGTCCCTTAATGTTAAGGAAATACGATCTGGCATCGTCGCGGCCTTCCTTGGCAGCCACTGCTTTCGCCAAGCTATTAGCCACTGCCTTTGCTATCAGAGTCTTACCGCATCCTGGTGGACCATAAAGAAGGACCCCCTTTGGCGGAGTCAAGTTGTAGCGATGGAACCGATCCTTATGGACATACGGCAGTTCTATGGTGTCCTGAATAGTCTCGATCTGACGGGCAAGACCGCCGATCTGGTCGTAGGTGACGTCGGGGACAACTTCGAGTACGAGTTCTTCAACTTCTGGCCGAATGAGTTTCTCGTACGCGAGGCCGGTTCGGCTATCCATCCTCAACTGGTCTCCTGCTCGGATAAATTCGCCTCTCAACGGTGCTGCGAGTTCGACGACCAATTCTTCATCTGCTCGGCCAAGGATCACAATGCGATCTTCATCAAGGATCTCCTTGATTGTTACAACCTCTCCAGATGGTGAGAAGTGCCGTACATCCACGACGTTATACGCCTCGTTGAGTATTACTTCCTGACCCACTTCGAGTTCTTTGATTTCAAGATTCGGATCGACGTTGACCCGTAATTTCCTACTCGCGGTGAATACATCAGCAGTCCCGTCTTCGTTAATTCCCAGCACAATCCCGAAAGGGTTTGGCGGTGAGAGCAGCTTCTCCACTTCCTCACGGAGCATTGCAAGCTGTTCCTGGGTCTCTTTAAGGGCAACTGATAGTTTTC
>CAJWGC010000087.1 GCA_913031525.1 uncultured Acidimicrobiia bacterium
ATCTACATCACAGTCCGCAATGAGAGCAATGCAATATTGAGTGGGCTCACGGGTGCATTCTCAGAGTCAGATGAATACGTACGGCTGATGTATAACACTCACTCTCCATTTAATGATTTAGAGCCTGGTGCTTCGGCCGAGAATAAGAATGACTGGGACCTCCGAATTGAGGCCGATACCCCAGTTGGTCATGTATTTACTGCGTCGATTACCTTTTCGTTACTCGATCCTATCGAGTACACGCTTCGTGAAATCGATAGTGTTGTGGATATCGAGATACCGATCGAATGCACCTCTCCTGTTGTAGCTGGAGTCGATCCTTCTGATGGGTCTAACGATGTCGTAGTCACGTCAGGGATAACTGTCACATTCGCGAAGAAGATCGATGCTTCAACCGTCACCGACGATTCGTTTTTTGTCGAGAGCGAATCTCCGCTTCCAGGTACGGTGAGCGTATCGGGAGATCGATTGTCGGCGACTTTCGTTCCTGATGAGGATTTAGATTACGAGACTTGGCATACCGTTGTTCTCACCAGTGGAATCACTGACCAGGCCGGCAATCCGTTAGCTCCTTTTGATTCTTACTTCATTACACAAGATCTCGATCTTGTTTCCCCTGAGATTGCTGCGATGTCACCCGAAGAGGGCTCAACTGAAGCATCTATAGATAGTGACGTCGTTGTGACCTTTTCAGAAGCAATAAAAGTGGACACGGTAGACGGCACCACACTGGAAATTTCAGATGGCGGTGCCGTTCTTGGTGAGGTGAGTGTGGCTCCGGACGGTCGGACCGCCACGTTTACTCCTGACGCGTTACTGGCTTATGAAACAACTTATAGCGTGACAGCAAGTTCAGGGATCACCGACCTTCAGGGCAATCCGCTCGTTCCTTTTGAATCGTCCTTTGAGACTGCTCCGCCTCCAGGATTGCCGATATTGGCCTCATACCGTATAGATGACGGACCATCCCATGACGGTACCGGAAACGATTCGATAGGGAACGACAATGGAATAGCGGAGTGCGGGGAGACCATTGAGCTCTATGTGACGCTTCAAAACGATGGTGGGGCGAAACTGTCCAGATTGTCAGGCAAACTGATTGAGGCAGATCAGCATATTCAGATTCTCTATAACAATTCTGTTCGATTCCCATCTTTGGGCGGTGATGACGCAGCTGAGAATCCCAAGGATTGGGATCTGAGAGTATCTCCAGATACGCCGGACGAATATGAAATCAACTTCACGATGCGCGTTGTAGCGAGAGAGGGAGGTCCGTGGGACATTGATGTAGTTATCCCGGTTAGCTGCAGCGCTGACTCTGATCCTGGCTCTGATTCTGATTCTGATTCTGGCCCGAGTGGAGCGACACTCGTTTCGGTACGAGTTGATGACGGCCCATCTCACGACGGTACCGGGAACGATTCTCGGGGAAACAATGATGGCGTCGTTCAGTGCGGCGAGACAATTGAGCTTTATATCAAGATTCGCAACGACTCATCCTCTGATCTCACAGGTCTTCGAGCAACCCTCGTTGAATCGGATCCTTTCGTGCGCATTCTTTATAACGCATCTACTAGGTACCCTGATTTGGCGGTCGATTCCGTGACGGAGAATCCGGAAGACTGGGATTTGAGAATCTCTTCAAATGTACCGGCGGGGTATGAGTTTGCCTTCACGATCCGTCTGGCTTCAGATAACGGTAGTTTCTGGGAGATTCCCGTTCTTCTTCCGATCATATGTGACAATGCCTCGAATCTTGATTCTGAGGATCCCGGGCTCCCGGTACTGGTCTCGTACCGGATCGACGACGGGCCATCACACGACGGAACTGGGAACGATTCGAGGGGGAACAACGACGGTGAGATTCAATGCGGTGAAACCATCGAGATGTATATCCGTCTTCGGAACGACGGAGAGAGCATTCTTACTGGCCTGAAAGCGAAGCTTATTGAATCTGATCCAGATGTGCGGATTCTCTATAACGCTTCTACAGGTTATCCCAATCTTGTTCCAGGGGACTCCGCTGAGAACCCGAAGGATTGGGATCTGCGTATCGCGTCGAATGCTCAAGCTAGTCAAGACTTTGTCTTCATTCTTCGCGTCACGGCGGTGGACGGCAAATCCTGGGATGTGGAAGTATCAATCCCGTATGAGTGCCCTTAAAGAGGGGGAATATTTTTCGAAGAAGGTAACGACTTATTCAAGCGAAGCCAGGAGAAGATATGAAGGTTCCGTTTCTGGAAGTTGGTCCAACCTTCTTTACTTGAGAGCAGACTGCAATATCGGGTAGGATCTGAGGCAATGTCGGTGACTCTAAATCCTGACTTTCTGCCGCCCAGAGGGGCGGCCTTTTTTCTGCGCGTACGCGCAGGTAGCCACTCATCCCAACTTTTTTTAGGCTATTGAGAAGGGTTTCCACATGACTACTCCTCCTGCCGACGCCCACCTGCCATTTGCCGACAAATCTGATCCCAGATTCTTCGGCAAGGATATTCTGTCTATTTCTCAGTTCAGTCGTAACGATCTGGAGACCGTCTTCGCTGTTGCTCGTGAGATGAGTCAAATAGTCGAACACGGCGGTGGCTCTGAACTACTGAAAGGAAGAGTGCTTACCAATCTTTTCTATGAGCCATCGACGAGGACGTCTTCCTCGTTTGTAGCCGCGATTGAACGGCTTGGGGGAAGTGTTATCCAAATCAACAATGTCACCTACTCCTCAGTTTCGAAAGGTGAATCTCTTGGGGACACAGTGCGCACTATGGAGAGTTACACGGACGCTATCGTCCTCCGCCATCCTGAGATGGGCTCTGCCGCAGAGGCCGCCATCGCAGCGACCAAGCCGATCATCAATGCTGGCGATGGGGCCGGGGAGCATCCCACTCAAGCACTACTTGATGCCTACACAATCTATGAGGAAATGGGCGCTATTGACGGATTGACCGTGACGATGCTCGGCGATCTCAAATACGGACGTACTGTCCACTCGCTTGCTCGACTACTTGCTCTATTTAACGTGAAGATCAATTATGTCTCGCCTGCAATTCTCCGCATGCCCCTGGAGTTTGTGTCTGAAGTCGAATCCGCTGGCATCGAGCAGGTTGTGACCTCCGATCTGAAAGCGGTGCTGGAAGATACGGACGTCTTATACGTCACCCGAATCCAGAAAGAACGCTTCGATGATCAGGTCGAGTACGAGATGGTCAAGGATTCCTACGTTGTTGATGCCGATACGATGCGCTGTGCTAAAGAACGGATGATTGTTATGCATCCCTTGCCAAGAATCGGTGAAATAGCCACTGAAGTGGATCAAGACCCACGGGCAGCTTATTTCCGCCAAATGGAATATGGCCTTTACGTGCGGATGGCACTTTTAGCATTAGTCCTTGGCAAGGCCTGAAGGCATATTTCTCCAGGACGATTGATGAGTTTCTATCTGCTCCAGGTTGACTTCTCTTCGAGCGCCTCTAGTTTTCCTCTACACTGTGACAGTCCCGGAGAGACAGCCGGGGTTGTCGCGAAATCCAGCGAAGTCCGGTTGAATCCCGGTGCTGTCCCGCAACTGTAAAGCCCCTGTAGGGGACGAGCCAGGACGCCTGATCCGCGGTCACGTATCAGCTCTCGGACGAAGGGTTGCTCGTGCTGGCTCTTGGGCCGCCGATCTCTCTTCATCCTCGATTCTCGGAGGATGTTGCCATGTGGAGGAAAATCCCGTTTCTGTTTGTAGTTTTTCTTCTCGCCACAGCTTGCGGAGAAGACCGGCTGACTATTGCTGCAACCGACGATTCCCCGGAGGCTCTTGCAGAGTCACAAATTGAGGAACGTCTTACGCGGATCGTTTCCTTAAGTTCTACTTCTACCGAGATCCTCTTTGCTATCGGCGCCGGAGAGCAGGTTGTTGCCGTCGACTCACTTTCTGACTTTCCCCCCGAGGCTCCTGTCACTGAACTGAGCGCTTGGGAACCGAGTGTGGAAGCAATTGCTTCTTTCGAACCCGATCTGGTTATCGTTTTTTTCGACCCCGGTGATCTGTTGTCTGGTCTCGAGGCTATTGGTATACCTGTGATACATCATCTCGCTGCTACCAGCCTCGACGATGCATATCGCCAAATTGAGGATCTCGGATTGATTACAGGAAATCGCGAGGGTGCTTTAGAGCTTATTGGCGAGATGCAGACGCGTATCGAAGAGATCGTCACCGATTATTCCAACGTCGTGTCAGCTTCGCCGATCACTTATTACCACGAGGTCGATGACATGTTGTATTCACCGACTTCCGCATCGTTCATCGGATCCATTTATAGCCTTTTCGGTCTCCAGAGCATCGCTGACGCTGCTGACTCAACGGGTTCTGGTTTTCCGCAACTCAATTCGGAGTACATCATCAAAGCTGATCCCGATGTGATTTTTTACGGTTGTGCTTTGTGGTGTGGGACTACAGCGGACTCGATTGCCGCGCGGCCAGGGTGGAAAGAGCTTACCGCGGTGCAACGGGGAGCCATTGTCGAAGTTGACGACAATTTGACAAGTCGTTGGGGTCCCCGTGTCGTTGATTTTGTAGCGACGATCGGTGCATCCCTCGAGAGTCTCTTGGATTCTTGAATGAGCGCGTCCGATCCTGTTGATCTGCGCGTTCCTGGACTCCACTGGAGATGGTTTGGTATTGCCTCTGGCTGTCTCGTTGCCGCTGTTCTACTAGGTGTGATATTGGGTCCCGCAAATTTAGCGCCGTGGCAGGTCGTTCGGGAATTGCTCGGTTCGATATTTTTCATATCAGACGCGTCGAGTCTTACTTCTACTGAACAGACGATCTTATGGGATCTGAGACTTCCCCGTGTGGTGCTTGGCGGCCTTGTCGGTGCGATGCTATCGCTGGCGGGGGCCTCCTACCAGGGTGTGTTCCGAAATCCACTCGCGGATCCTTACCTTCTCGGAATCGCTGCTGGTGCTGGCTTGGGCGCCACTTTTGTGATGGTTAACGTTTCGTCGCCTTCAGCGATATTGTTGCCTTTCGCTGCATTCGTAGGAGCGATTTCGGCAGTTGCCCTTGCCTATCTTGTAGGGCGATCCGTAGGCGGTCGTTCCTCTCTTACTCTGGTATTGGCTGGGGTAGCAGTGGCGGCGTTTCTCACGGCGCTGCAAACCTATTTGCAGCAGCGGAATACGGAGACAATTCGTCAGGTGTACTCGTGGATTCTCGGGAGGCTTTCTACTACGGGATGGAGCGATGTCACATTACTTCTACCGTATGTCGCGATCTGCGCGATGGTCTTGCTCTTTCATCGTCGTTTTCTTGACGTGATGTCGGTGGGAGATGTAG
>CAJWGC010000088.1 GCA_913031525.1 uncultured Acidimicrobiia bacterium
GCAGCGATTGCCGCGGCAGAAGGAAAAGATCAGTTTGAGACAGCTTTCGACCTGCTTGAAGCTGACAAAGGTCGGAGCATGATGGTCGTTTTCCTCATGGACGAGCAAGATGTTTCTGCCGTATTGAAGTATCCGTGGTCTGTGATTGGATCAGATCAACTGCTCGTTACCGGACGAGAGCAGAGGGGCCATCCAAGAGCCTATGGGACATATGCCAAAGTCCTCGGACCTCTGGTCAGGGACGACGGCCTTTTCTCACTCGAGACAGCGGTACGCAAGATGAGTGGCCTTCCTGCATCGATTCTTGGGATGACCGATAGAGGACGTATTGCTCCGGGCCAAGCTGCAGACATCGTGCTGTTCGACCCGCAGACCGTAGGTGACAAAGCCACTTACATTGAACCCACCGTTCTGGCTTCAGGTGTAGAGATGGTCCTGATCGCTGGCATGATCGCTTATGCATCAGGCGAAGCAACTGTGCCGGGCCTAGGGAAGGTTTTGCGGCGACCCTGAGGACAATCGTATATCGATGAAGGTAAGCAGCGGAGACACTGATAACGTGACACCTCTCTTCAACCAGGAGTCTCTGTGGAAAACAAATCGATGTCATCTCATTGCAGACTCAACGACGAAGGCCTGTTCAATCTCCTTGGCGGCGTTTTTGAGGAGGCAACAGGCGATCGGGTTGTTGTGACAATGAACGCCGATGGTCGCCACCACCAGCCCTTCGGTCTGGTGCACGGCGGTGTCTATTGCTGCATCGTGGAGACGGCCGCGTCGACCGGTGCTGCGATCTGGTCTGTCGAACAGGGCAACTATGGAATAGTCGGTGTGTCAAACACCACTGACTTCTTGCGTCCTCACCGACGCGGTTTGATGAAGGCGATCGCAACGCCTATCCAACGAAGTCGCATTCAGCAACTTTGGGAAGTTGTCATTACTCGAGATACAGATGGTCGAGAACTTTCCAGAGGAAAGGTTCGGCTCCAAAACCTCTTAGACCCGGCTCTTGTACAAGAAGAACGGACACATTGATATCAAAACTTATGTTGATAATCTGCGATCCCGGTGAAGCTGTGGCGATGGATTGCTCCATACTGCGTAACGAGACAGTGAGCGCCATCGGTCAACTTTGTTATCTGGGTTTCTAAGTGATTGAATCGAGAGACCTGATGCAGAGTCTCAAGAAAGGCAGCTTGATCAGTAATGAGGTATGGCAACATTCCGCCAGTTGGAGGAACTAGCTCAGCGAACTAGTGCCAGTCAGGAGAGCTTGTGGAGATATTGGATCGTCTTATCGATGGGGATGGTCGTCTGCGTATTGGAGGAGAACGGATTACTGCTTCCGATGGTTCAGGCATCGATGTGCTTGATCCCGCTACTGCCGAAGTGATCACCGCGGTTGCATCTGCGGGCCCGGCTGATGCGGCAGATGCGATCGATGCTGCTGATTCAGCAGCTGTTAGTTGGTCTGATACTGCGCCTCGAGAGAGAGGTGAGATTCTTCGTCGAGCTTACGAACTGATGGTCAACCGAGCCAATGAGTTTGCGGAATTGATCGTTCTGGAAATGGGCAAGTCATTTGTCGAATCCAGAGGTGAGGTCCTATATGCAGCCGAATTTTTTCGTTGGTTCTCAGAGGAGTCGGTGCGGAATATTGGGACGATTCAGCTCAGCCCTTCCGGAGATAAACGAATTCTGTCGATAGACCAGCCCGTTGGAGTGTCATTGCTCATCACACCATGGAATTTTCCAGCAGCGATGGTCACACGCAAAATTGGTCCGGCATTGGCAGCAGGTTGTACGATGATCCTTAAACCTGCATCAGACACCCCGTTGACGGCTCTAGCTATGACCGATCTTCTCTCTGAGGCAGGCCTTCCCGACGGTGTCGTGAACGTTATCCCATCGAATCGATCTTCGATGATCGTGCCGAAAATCTTGGCAGATCCGAGAGTCCGAAAGCTTTCTTTCACCGGATCGACAGAAGTTGGCAAAATTCTCTTACGAGAAGCCGGTTCTCACGTTGTGAACTGCTCTATGGAATTGGGTGGAAATTCGCCATTCATTGTGTTTGACGATGCAGATATCGAAGCGGCTGTTGAAGGCGCAATGATTGCCAAGATGCGCAACGGGGGGCAGTCTTGCGTGGCTGCAAATCGTCTCTATGTTCACGAGAGTGTGAGAGACGAGTTCTCACGGGCGTTTGTGACTGCTATGGAAGAAGTGCAGTTAGGACCTGGCATGGATCCTGGGGTCGATCTCGGTCCTCTTGTCAATTTTTCTGCGCAGCAGGACATGTCTGAGTTCGTCGGGTCTTCTACCGCTTCCGGCTCGACAGTGGCTGCAGGGGGTCGCGCCCCCGATTCTCCGGGATTTTTCTATTTGCCGACAGTTCTCACTGAGGTCGGCAATGACGATCCCATTCTTAGCCAGGAGATATTCGGCCCGGTAGCTCCCATCGTGACATTCGAATCGGAAGACGAGGTGATTTCCATGGCCAATGACACTGTACATGGGCTTGCCAGTTATCTGTATACGAATGACCTGACTAAGGGGATGCGAGTTTCAGAGGCGATCGAATCCGGAATGGTCGGCCTCAACAGAGGTGTATTCTCGGATCCGGCAGCTCCTTTCGGAGGAGTCAAGCAATCGGGCATCGGCCGTGAAGGGGCGCACGTCGGAATGCTCGAGTTTCTCGAGACAAAATACATAGCGGCCGACTGGTAACACATCATCGTGGCAGGATTTGCGCGCCAGGTAGTTCGAGTGAAGTGTTACTTGGTCTGTTTCCTCTTCTTCCAAGGTCAGGCCTTCCGGACTATGGGAAGGCGGTTTGGAGTGTGACTGCTTGTTCTTAGCTCCAGCAATCAACGGTGAGAGTCCATTGGCTGAATGCTCAAGTGATCAGCCGGTCAGGTGCGATTAGGTTATATTCGAGTCCCGCTGTAGCGAGATCATCAGGAATCCCTGCACCAGTGATGATTCCGGCAGACAGACGGGCGATTGCTGGTGAGGTCATAACGCCGAAACCACCTTGACCTGCGAGCCAAAAGAAGCCTTCCGTTCGCGGATCGAAACCCACTAACGGATGTCGATCGGTAGCAAAGGTGCGGAGTCCGGCCCATGTCCGTAGGACATGTCGAATGTTGAAAGTTGTAGCAGCATTGATTCGGTCAATAGCCAGGGCCACATCATCTTCTTCGGGTCGCACGTCGTGAGGTCTCATAGGGGTCTCTTCGGCTAACGAACCCATGAATAGCGAACCTTCAGGCTTGAAATAAAATTTTTCGTCCACATCTACAACCATGGCACATTCCCCCGTTGCAATCTCTGGCGGAGGAGAGAACGCAAACGCGGTCCTGCGGTATGGGATTAGCCCACAAGGATCAATCCCAGCCATTATTGCGATTTGATCGCACCATGCTCCCGCTGCGTTTACTACAACCTGTGCTTCTATGGCTCGACCGCGGGATTCGATGTGCCAGATCGAACCAGATTTGTCCAGTTTCGATACGGCGAACGCGGTGTGGATCTCTCCACCGCGGCGGCGCATTCCCTTGAGGAATCCTTGATTCAAGGCATGTACATCGATTTCGAACGATTCTTGCTCAATCAACGCTCCTTCGAGGTAACCGTCTCGAAGCGCGGGGCAGGCTTCCATTGCTTCTCCCGAATCGAGCCGCACAAAGAGTCCTGGGTCATACGTATCTGTAGCGATAGCGTCTAGTGAACCAATCTGGTCTGATCGGGCAATGAGCATCACAGGTAATGGAGTAGTCAGAGAGTGATTTGTAAACCCAGTTGGAGGATTGACTAAATGTTCTCGACTGGCCTTTGTCAAAATGCGCTCGATCTTGGTTCCATAGCCGGCTACCCATGTTGCAGCGGATCGACTTGTGGTGTGATAACCCGTCGTTTCTTCTTGCTCGAGTACGACAACGCTCCCATGAGCGGCTAATTCATAGGCCGCTGAGATGCCTGCGATACCAGCTCCTATCACGGCAAAATCGAAAGTCTTCGTCATCTCAGTGCGACACACATCTGCTAATTATCTCAGATCGCAATCAACGGGTTGCTCTCACTGTCGAAACTTGTGGTTGCACTCGAGCCATCATCGCGTAGCGAACTTTCCCCTGGCTTAAACGAAGATGAATCCCCATTCATCGTCAATCAGTACCCTTTTGCGAATCTCGTCGCCTCAACTGCAAGCTTTGATCAATCCTGAATCCACATCTTCAGAGACTTCTGTGGCTCTTCCTTCGAGTATCAGAGCCACATGTTCTTGGATCATTTCTGCGTCGTATACGTTTTGGCCGCGTTCGTCTGAGCCGGCGAGGTAACCACCTGATGGGGTGATACTGAGCGCAGCGATTTCAGAAGTTTCCATCTTCGGGAGAAGATCGATGAATTCTGGGAGCCTTGAGATCGGTATGTCAGTCTGCATCGTCTCTTTGAGGACGCCAGCAATACTGGGATACGCTGCTAGTAGTTCACCAGGACTTGATTGGTCTATTACTGCCTTCACCACACAGCGCTGCCGGTTCATCCTCGCGTAGTCACTTGATTGACTGCGAATACGGGAGTAGGCAAGGGCAGTCGCACCGTCCATTTTTTGCGGTCCGCTTGGAATCACAATTCGTCCGCTCAGTGCAGGACCGCCATAATCATCTTCAATAATTTTGGTCGGCACGTCGATATCGACTCCTCCAAGAGCATCAACAACACCGATGAAGCCATACAGATTGACCATGGCGTAATAATGGATTTCGAGTCCAAGAATTTCTCCCAGTCCGCCTTTCATAGCGTTTTCAGCTGCGGTGCCTGAGCCTGGGAAGGCCTCTGGACGAGCCAGTCCAGCCGAATAGAGTCCGTTGAGTAACCGCGGATAGCACTGGCAATCCCAGACACCATGGCCTTCAGGAAGTGGAGCTCGAGCATAGTTTCTCGGAACGCTGAACATGGCAGTGTGGCCAGTTATCGGGTCGATGCTTACGACAATCATCGTGTCGGTTCGGATACCCGTTCTGCCTTCAGCGTCGTCTGCTCCGACAAGCAGGATATTAAGACGTTCAAGGCCGTCCCAGATCACTGTTCTTGTTGCGACAAAATTGGTTGTAGACGTAGTGGAAGTCGACGACGCCGACACTGTCGCGTCGTTAATTACAGGTAATAGAGAAGTAGTGGTTGTGGTATCAGCAGAAGAAAACACGGGATCATTATCTCCAAAGACTGACGTTATGAAGTTGTAGTGAATCACGTCGTAGTAGCCGAATACCACATGTGGGAT
>CAJWGC010000089.1 GCA_913031525.1 uncultured Acidimicrobiia bacterium
TCTTAACTTGGTTTCGACTACGAGGAATGTCACCTTTTACCAGTGTGTGGCGGTTTTTTCGATGCTGCAAGTATGGGAAATTCGCAAAAAATCGATTGTTGTCAAGGCGTCCGTTCCTAGCGTTATGAACGAGCCCTTGACAGGTTCGGATTAGAAGAATGTCCGCACGGCTCCGATTACGTTGTATTCATCGTCGATTAGCGGGAGGGCGCGCCACCGATCGAAAGTTGTGCAAGGATGGGATATTCCGCAGCCGACCATGTCGCCCACCGAAAGTGGGAAATCAGCCGGAAGTCGAATGTAAGCATGCTGATCATTGAGGTCGAACACCGTTAGTTCTGATGTTTCCTCGATAATTTCACCGCGTTTTACCGCGAAGGGATGAGGAAGATGGACATCGTGGGATACGTCGCGTTTACCAAAGCCGACTAGTGCGAGATCTGGTTCAGGCCGAGATAGCACATAACCCCAGATCCACAGTGATGCTTGGAGTCGCGGAAGATTCTCCATTGGCCCGCGCTTACCGAATGGACTGGTTTCTGCATACATGCGGGAATCGTGAGTTACGTAGCATCCGGATCGAAGTACAGTCCGAACTGGCCTTCCTATGTCCCATCTCCCGCCGAGAATGAGCGCGATCCGATCTTGAAACATACTGCCGCCTGCTGTAACAATGACTTCATCGGTATCGTCAAACAGGCCTTTTCCAGCGATCTTTTCAGTGAGCTTTCGCATTCGAGTGAGGAATGCATCGACAGCAGTGAAGTCCTCATTTTCCCAGCGGAGGATTCCTTCGTATCCCTCGACACCTACCAATTGCAGGCGCGACGATTCTGCGATACGGCTGGCTACAGAAAAGGCGCTTTCGACAGTTCGCAATCCTGTCCTTCCATGCTCTATTCCTAATTCGACGAGTACATTGATTGGGCGTCCGTTTGCTTCATTTTCGAGTCCGCGTTCCATAGCAGATACGCAATCTTCGGAGTCGACTAAGCATATGAATTCGAAGTTTGGATCTTTCTGGAGTTCTCGCCATGCCCAGCGAAGGCCAGCGGGATCTACCACCTGACTAGCGATCAAGATTCGGGGCACATCGAATGCTTTGAAGATACGCGCTTGTGAGGTGGTAGCAGCGGTTATGGCCCAGGCGCCAGCGTCTAGTTGACGATGAGAGATTTCGGGCGACATTGTTGTTTTCCCGTGAGGGGCAAGGTCAATACCGCTTGATTCGCAGAAACGACGCATTGTTTCAATGTTGTGTTGCATCGCGGCATCGTTGAGGACGATGACGGGAAATTGGAACTCGTCTTCAAATAAGTTCCACCCCTGGGAGCTGACATCTTCAAGATCAATCTCAGTCCCGATCGGCCAGCCTTTGTGTTGCCAATCGAGATTCGAGTATGTCAGATCGAGGTGAAGGTTGCGTTCACTTTTCATGTGGCTTTTTTCCTCATATGGATGTCGGGATCGTTTCTATCAGATCGGAGCACATCATGCAGACCAAACCTTTTTTTACAGCGATTTTGAGAGGTTGCTAGGCGGATTAAAAAGATAAAGGTTCCTCCTGTCGTCCGGGTGGAGCGGTTGAGCTGATACTTAACGTTCTAGAAATTCGCGCAGTACGTTCTCAGTGATGCGCGATACGTTGTTGTCGTATCCGCTGTAAGGAAGGGCACTGAGCCAGTTGATGGATCCGACCGAGAATACGGCTCCATTGGTCCCCGTTTCCAGATACACCATATCCGCGCGAACGTTTGGGTTGGTTGTACCGCCGATGGCATGAGTAGTGACTGCTATGTCCTCTGCACACACGAGGTAGGAATCACTGTGTTGACCGGCAGAGGTCGCGATGACTAGTGCATGAGATGGTGTTCCCAAGGCGAGATCAGCACGATCGATTTCATCACTGGCGGCGCCTCCGAGGATGAGTCCGAACTCACCGATGGTCTCGTTATCGTCGATTCCCTCGAAGATGAACGCAGCGCGGGGGTTGTGGCTCTCAGCGGTTCGGCGGTATCCGATTGCTGTGGAGTCGTGACCTTGACCTGCGAATCCGATGCCGACTAGCGAGTTCGGGGCTCGGCCTACATGTCTCCAAATGCCTCCGATTTCGCCTGTAGAGGCTAGTTCCAACTCGCCTGGATGCGATTGCCACGTTCGCGTTCCGGCAAACCCCCGGCGTATTTCGATAATATTGGGTCGCTCCGGGTCGAAAGCTGTGACCCAATAGAACCCGTTGCCACCGAGATACATCAGCCTTCCCGTGTCTGCGAGGTATTCCTCGAGTGCGTCAAGCATGGACGAGGTCCAGTATTCGGGATGGCTTCCGGTGATTACGACTCGGTATTGATCTAGAAGTTCGTGTCCATGGAAGTGAATATCTTCGTCAGTAATGACGTCGTAGTCGAACCCTTTTTCTTCGAGGAAGTTGATGGCGTACAAGTCTGCTGGGTAATGACGGGGCCCTTTGGTCGCTCCATTTTTGTGTGTCGGACGCATGTCAACGATGGGCCTGAGGTAACTCGAATACGCGATTCCGCTGCCGTCACTGTGGAGGTCGTAAACGGAGGCGCCGAGTTCGTTGTGCTCCATTAGGTAGAGGTCATAGGGATCCATTTCTATTTCGAGATCGCCTAGTAACTCGATATCGAAGTCTCCGCTGGTCAGGAATCGTCCGTTTGCATAGGCAAGATAAGTATTCGTCGGAGCTAGAAACGCAATTGGCGCCTTGGCTTGCTTGGGGAGTGGGGAGACAAAGAATGGAACATAGTCAGTTTCTTCGTTGGTCAGAAGGCGGACCGCGTAGTAACCGGTACGGAGATCTTCTGGCACCTTGATGTTGAAGTCGGTATCCCATCTGGCGTCGACAAGATCATCGTCGTGGAAGTGGATAGCGCCGTATTGATCAGGAGCATTGACTCTTGACAGCGATGAGGCGTCCCAGGAATGACCGGTCAGCCCACGCATCGGATAGTTCACCGCGATTCCGTCGAGACCGGAGTCGCTTACGTCAGCGATGATTTCACTTGAGGGTTCTGTTGCTGCGAAGTCCCAGGCTGCTACAAGTCCAGGGATCGAGCCCGGCGCTGCGCCAGCAGCTAGTGCATCGATTTCATCGACCGATAAGACTCTCCTATACAGCCGTGGACCCTCGATCTTGCCATTGAAGCATTCAGTGGGCTTGGGGATCGTTCCTCTACCATCACAACCTGCTGCAATCAGAAAATCCAGTCCAGAAGGGTCGGATGTAGCAACGATCGATGAGGCATCATATGCAGCTTCTGGTCCACTCCATCCAGCGGCAACGCGCTGCTTTATAGAAGCCGTTTGGTTTGTCTCGTCGTAAGAGACAACGACGAAATACCATGTTCCCGCGTTGAGCGGAATTTCGATGAAGAGTGAACCGTTGACGTTATCGGATTGAGAACTACGAAAGGCCAGCCTTCCGTTTTTATCAACGAACAATCCGTAACCGCGTGATCCATCCCAGCGGCCCGCGATCGCCTGGTTATGTCCTAGGTTGGGAACAGTCGGCTGGATCCAAGTTTGGATCGTGAAGCTCTTAATTGCGTCAAGAGCAGGAGCGTTAGGGACTGAGATGTATGACCCGAGATAGATATCCTGGTGGTGGCCCTGATAGTTGCCGTTTGAAGGGCTATCGATTTCTTCAAATTTGAAACCGGGTCCGTTCGGATTGTCGTCGCCGTGTAGCAATCGTACGACGGTCGCGTTGTATTGGGCTTCTTCGGAAGACACCTTTATCTCGACTGTTCCGCCGGGATGTACGACTAGCGGATCTGCATATCCCAGAAGTTCCTTTCTTCGTGATGTCATCTTCCACTTCCTCTCGGACGGCTTTTACTGTCCTACCCAGTGCGCTGGGAATTCGCGCAACCTATTTTCGTCGCTACACAACATATTGTTTTCGCATCCCCTGCGAAACAATCTTCACGCTCAGCTGACCGAACTGACTGAGAATGCGTTACCAACTATGCCAGCTTGCTTGTCTGTTGCTGAATGTTCTTATCTGTACCGTAGATGTGTTCGCAACGAGATAGGTAATAGCTGCTGTAGAGGTTGGTCGGTGTGGAGATTGCGAGTGCATGACTCAGGATGACATGTCCTCTTTCGGCCAGATTCATTTTGTGCCTGACGATCCAACGGCCGTTCTTTGTCTTGAATTGAGCTTTATGGCCATTTTCACTACAGCGATTTAGCGTTCTGTTGGCTAAACCTTCTGATGTCGTCGATACGGACGTAGCATTCCTCTTATGTGGTGGCGCTTTTTCGGAGACTTTGCCGCGGTCACGTTGTTCATCGGTATAGGCCAGGGTCTTCACGAACGGCCTGACGGGATGGCAGCGATGGCAGACACAGCCGTGCCTTTCCTTATCGGAGTGAGCCTTGCTTGGACTTTTCCGAGTATTCGTCGGTGCTCCGCTTCCTTGGTTTGTGGAGCTGTCTCGGCACTCGTAACAGCAGGGGTGGGAGTGGCGCTAAGGAGTCTTGTTTTCGGTGACAGCATCGCCTTGGGCTTCATTCTTGTGACCGTTGCTTTTCTGATCAGTTCTTTCGTAGGGTGGCGATATCTGTGGGCTCGTTGCTTTGGTGCGGCTGCGCCCAAACAGATTGGACGACGGAGTAAGAGGTGACCATTTCCTTTTCCCGGTTAATGACCGCTCTTGTGGCCGGATTCGTTGCCGTAGTTACTGTATCGAGTACTGCACCTGTACTCGGGGCTCCAGTGACGGACGCGTCAGATCCTGTTCCGGCGGCTAGCAATCCTTCTGCGAGCCGATTGAGCTATGTCCTCGCTTTTACCGGAGACACTCTTATACATCCTGCCGTAGCTACCAGCGCATCACGGTATGCCGAAGGGGATGGATATGACTTCGATCCGATGTTCGAAGCTGTGTCTCTTGTTCTCGAGGCGGCGGATCTTTCAATTTGCCACCTCGAAGTTCCGCTAGATCCCACGAGTCGAGATATATCCGGATTCCCAGTCTTTTCGGCTCCGGGAGAGCTGGCAGGAGATCTTGAGCGAGCTGGATACGATGGATGCTCGACCGCATCTAACCATTCCTTGGACCGCGGCGTCAGCGGACTGTTCGAAACGCTGGATCTTCTTGATGCGGCCGGGCTAGGACATACCGGGACAGCCCGAAATCCCGAAGAGCGAAAGGGAACCCTTTACGACCTTGGGGCATTACGAGTCGGCCATGTATCGTTTTCATACGGGGTGCAGCA
>CAJWGC010000090.1 GCA_913031525.1 uncultured Acidimicrobiia bacterium
GCCGGAGGCGCAGGCATCTTGCTTCGTGTCATGGGTGCAGGTGAAGAAACGATTTCCGGTGCGCGTTCTTATCTACGAATTCGATCTCTGGCACTTCCGGCTGCGATGTTGATAACGGCAGGACATGGGATCTACCGAGGGTTGCGCAATACCCGAACGCCGTTTTTGATAACGGTAGGTCTCAATATGGTCAATTTGATACTGGATCCTATTTTGATCTTCAGTTTCAGTTGGGGTCTTGCCGGTGCTGCTTGGGCAACGGTCATCGCTCAGTGGACGGGTGCCGTATGGTTTCTCCTTCTATTGAGACGTCCTGGAGAGTTGCTCGGTCGAAAAAATGAAAAAGCAAACCGTGGTGATTACCAACGGCTGTTAACGGCGGGGGGAGCACTTGTAGTGCGAACTGGTTTGCTTCTAGGGGTGGTTGCGTTGGCGACTGCAGTAGCTGCGCGGGTCGGCACAGCAGAGGTTGCTGCCCATCAAATCGCTTTTCAACTGTGGATCTTGATTGCGCTCGTAGTTGATGCCCTTGCGGTTTCGGGTCAGTCGATGATCAGTGGAGCCCTTTCCGTGAACCGTGAGGAGGCATGGGAGGTCTCGCGACGATTGCTCGTTCTAGGATTCGTTACTGGACTGTTGGCTTCCACGATCCTCGTCGGGGTCTCTCCTTGGTTGCCGAAATGGTTCACAACGGATCCCGACGTCATTAACGCCCTGCACGATGTCTATCCGTTTGTGGTGTTGATGCAACCTCTCAACGCGCTGGTTTTTGTGTGGGACGGAGTGGTGATGGGAGCAACCGATTTCGGTTTTTTGGCGCGAACAGTGACAGTCGCTGCGATTGTTGGTGCCGCCGTACTTTTCGTTGTATTGCCGATGGATTGGGGCCTTGCCGGGGTGTGGTGGGGGATCGTTGTCCAGATCATTGCCCGAGGGATTCCCCTGGCGTGGTGGCAGCTACGGGGTCCGCTTTCCCCCGAACGAGACTCATACCGCGAGTCTCCGGAAGCTTGATCAGCATAACCATGGCAATAATCAAACCGGAAGAAAGCGTTGTGATGGTTGTCGGCAATCCGTAACTGTCAATCATGAGCCCACCGATGGAGAATCCGGTGATGCTTCCTAGGATCGCAACATTGGTCACCCATCCGGCCGCGGTAGCTCTGACTCTGGTAGGGAACAATTCGGAGCGATGAGCGGCGAATGCCGGGCTCAACATTGCAGCTCCCAGACTCGCTACGAGAATGGCAGGTGCCAGAAGCCAACCGTTTGTCTGGGTATAGAAAGCGATACCGCCAATGATTCCTAAAGCCATGGCTGTTATAGATATTGGCTTCCGTCCGCTGACGTCCGCAATTCGACCCCCGATTATGAGGCCAGTTGCTCCGAGACCAGAAAATACGATTAAGAGAAACCGAGCAGGCCCGGCATCCCAAGAGAGATCGTTGATGAGGCGCTCCATGGCGAAGTTACTTGCTGGAGCTGAGAACGCGGCAATGAAGAATGCCATTCCCGCCATAGGCCAAAAGTGCTTCCCTAATCCCGCTGCTAGTGCCCGTCGAAAGGTGACGGGCTTTTCGTATTGAACATAGGCGCGGCTTTCGCGAAGGAAATTGAACAGCAACGGAAGAGCAAGAAGTCCGATCATTGTGAGTCCGAAGAGCAAGCGGTAAGAATTCTCACTGCGTGCAGCAATCGGCATCATAAGGAGCCCGAGGCCATTTCCAAGAGATCCGCCCACGGCCCAGATCCCGATGCCGAGAGCTCGAATAGCTGGGTTTAATTCTTCGGCAAGGATCACTACCGATAGAGCGGAAACGGCTATCAAAGCGATGCGCGCTACCGACTGGCTTGTCGTGAAGGCGACCGGTCCCGAGAAAAGGGCCGTAGAGAGGTTGGCTATAGGCAGAAGTGTGAAGGCGATAAGAAAAGGAGTTCTTCGTCCGCGACGGTCGGCCACGACGGCGAAGGTAAGGCCGAGGAGAGAAGCGGCACGAGTGATGCTGAGCACCCACGACATGTCTCCTTCGGTCATATCCATCGCTTGGCGCGCGAAGGGAAGCGTATTGCTGATCTGACCTGACCCGTAGTGCGTAACGAAAGCCACGAGCGTCATGAGGAAAATAACTCTTCGGTCTCGAGCGTCGAATTTGTTACGTATGCGTGTGTCGCTTGTCGATGTCATCCTTGATGCTTTCGGTGTGGTGGGAGATCAATGGTCTTAGCGGTACTTTCAATCCGGCGGCGGAGCCTACCCACGCTTTATGAGGTTATGAGGTCTGTATCCGATCGTTGTTCGGGTCGCAGTCCTCTAACGTTTATACCGCGGCCGGATCCAGACACCTGCGTCTTTGGGCGCATCAGGCCGATCAGGAGTCTTGATGTGGAAAACGACTTAACTATTTTCGTCGCAGTATTCGCTGGTATCGCGTCGTTTATCTCTCCGTGTGTGCTTCCTTTGCTTCCCGGCTATCTCAGTCTTATGTCGGGCTATACGGTGAGCGAACTCTACGAGGGGAACGTATCGCTCAAGCGTGTCGCACTTAAGACCGCGTTTTTCGTTGCCGGTTTTACAGTTGTTTTTGTTGGGTTGGGGGCTGGAGCTACTTCAATCGGGCGTTTTCTTCTTGAGGAAAGGGGCGAGTTTCGGATCATTGCTGGTTGCGTCATTATTGTGATGGGGATTTTCATTTCCTACACGGCGCTCTGGACCCCGCGATTTCTGATGCCGTTCATGAAAGACCGTCGCATTCGCCTAAGAATCAGCGGCCTTGGAGGATTCGCACCACCGCTGATGGGCGCGGCGTTCGCTTTTAGCTGGACGCCGTGTCTGGGGCCATTTCTTGGTGCCACGTTGGTTCTTAGTGCCAATAGCGACACGATGGGGGAAGGGATGCTCATGTTGTGCTTCTATTCGATTGGTCTGGGAATTCCCTTCCTGGTCGCGGCGCTGTTACTAGCCAAAATGTTCGCAACTCTTGATCGAATCAAGCGTTTCTTGACTCCTATAAGCGTTATTTCAGGGGCTCTATTGGCCGGATTCGGAGTGTTGCTCGTTACCAACCAAATGGTTGTCCTCAATGCTTGGTTTTCGGATTTCCTCATTCGCATTGGGCTAGACGGCCTCACCGAAATCTGATGGTCATATCTGCTGGACGACCTGGGATACTCTTAGACACGGGTAGCCTCGAGGCTGATGATGCAACCGAATCTAACTAAGGGCGAATTTCTGGCGCTTGCGGCCGGGTATGCAGTTGTGCCAATTGCGATTGAAGTGCTCGCGGATCGCGAGACTCCTGTCAGCGTATTCGAACGGCTGGTCGGAGAGAGCGACGGATTTTTGCTCGAATCGGTCGAAGGTGGCGAGACATGGGCTCGTTGGTCGTTTGTCGGTTGGGATCCTGAGTTCACCTTATTTGCTCGTGACGGAATCAGCTGGACCGAAGGAAAGGTTTTCGATCTCGGTCCAGGAGATCCACTTACAGTGCTCGCGGAGATGCTTGATCGCTATAAGACGCCGTCAGCTTCGGATCTTGGGTTGGGGGATCCTGGGCCTCCATTGTTCGCAGGATGTGTGGGGTACTTGGCTTACGACGCAGCAAGATATGTCGAACATCTTCCCGATAGACCTCGGGATGATCGGCAATTGCCGGAAATGATATGGCAGTTTGTGGGACAAATCGCGATATTTGATCGGTTTCGTCAGTCTGTACATCTCGTGCGCAACGTATTTGTAGATGATGATCCTGCGAATCAGTATGACGCCGCAGTTCGAGATTTAGCGAACCAGGCAGCTGCGTTAGGAGCGCGAATCGATTATGACTCAGCTCCTCGTCCTCTATTCCAAAGACGCCCTGATTCTGTATGCAACTTCACCAAGGAAGAGTTCGAAGCCGCGGTGAGGAAATGCATTGGCTATATCAAAGCTGGTGATGCTTTGCAGGTTGTCCCATCGTTACGTCTGGAAGTCAGTTTCGATGGCGATCCGTTCGATGTTTACCGGGCGTTGCGATTGGTCAACCCTTCGCCTTTCATGTTTTTTGTTCGATCGGGGGAAGTAGCGGTGGCTGGTTCGTCTCCAGAGCTTATGTGCCGTGTCCGAGACGGTATTGCTACAAGTCGGCCGATAGCAGGGACTAGACCGCGCGGAGACGACGCAGATTCGGATGCAGCCTTCGCGACGGATCTCCTTGCGGATCCGAAGGAACGAGCTGAGCATGTGATGCTCGTAGATCTAGCTCGGAATGATCTTGGTCGGGTTTGCGAATACGGAACTGTTCATGTTGACGAATTGATGGTGATTGAGCGCTATTCCCATGTAATGCACATTGTGTCTGGGGTATCAGGTCGATTACGACCAGATACGGGGCCAGTAGATGTGCTGCGTGCCACCTTTCCACATGGCACTGTCTCCGGGGCGCCGAAAGTAAGAGCGATGGAGATCATCGACGAACTGGAACCAGTGCTCAGAGGGCCTTACGCAGGAGCGGTTGGCTATCTCGACTTCAGCGGTAACGTGGATACAGCGATAGCACTGCGGACGCTTGTGATCGCTGATGGTAAGGCTTGGGTGCAAGCTGGCGCGGGAGTTGTAGCGGACAGTGATCCAGAGGCCGAATACCGCGAATGTATGAATAAAGCTGAAGCGGCGCTCGCTGCCATCGCGGCGGCGGGCGCCCTCTCGAGGGAGAAGATGTAGCAGTGACAGTCGATGTCGCTACAGCCGGTTATCGCGTTCTACGCGAAGACGCAGCAGCAATCCCGCGATTGCATGACATTGTTTGGGTGCGAGGAACTGACTCAATCATGTTTTTGGACGGGCTTCTTTCTCAGAGTATCTCCTCTATTCCAGAAGGACGAAGCGCCCCGTCTCTGTTGCTGACGCCTCAGGGGAAACTCCGAGCAACGTTATGGGTTATGCGTGGAGAGAATCGTGTCGGCCTTGTGGCAGACGCTGGCATAGGAGAGATCGTTCTCGCTGATCTGACTCGTTTCAAGCTTCGTGTTGATGTTGAGTGCGAATTGGAAAAACGCCCTATTGTCGATATCTGGGGTTTGCGTTCTGCTGAGCGACTCGCTGAGGCTGAGCTTGTGGTACCAGTGCAGAATGGATGGCTTGACGAGAAGGGAGTTCTTGTCGCATCTTTGGAATTTTCTCGAATTGAACTCCCAAGATTTGTTGTTGTGGGCGTCGATCTTCCCAGTTCTCCTCGTGCCGAAAGTTCA
>CAJWGC010000091.1 GCA_913031525.1 uncultured Acidimicrobiia bacterium
GAACGAAAAGACCTAGGTGACGTCCGCGCCCTCATCGACGAGACTACAGATTCAGCAAACCGCTCGTAGGGAAATTCGCAACAGCTTGCTACCTTCACAACTATGAGCCGGATGAATCAAAGCCACCGAGCCACGGATACAGGAATACGATGACGAAGCTCCATATGCTCTATGCCGCAGGGCAATCTGTTTGGCTCGACTTCATCAAGCGTGACATGCTCGAAAACGGCGATCTAACGGACCTCGTTTCGAACGGAATTAGGGGACTGACGAGCAACCCGACAATCTTCGAGCAAGCAATCGCAGGATCGGATCTATACGACGAGAGAATTTTGCAGCTTAAGGAGAAACGGCAGCATGACTCCACTACGGACATCTTCGAAGCTTTGGCAGTTGAAGACATTCAGGATGCATGCGACGCTCTTCAATTTGTTTACGAAAACAGCGGAGGCAGCGACGGTTTCGTTTCGCTGGAAGTATCTCCCCTCCTTGCTCATAACTCGTCACAAACGATCACCGAAGCGCATCGGCTTTGGAATTTGGTGAATCGGAAAAATCTCATGATCAAAGTGCCGGCCACGTCAGCTGGAGCTTTAGCGTTGGAAGAACTGATTGCAGCGGGCATTAACGTAAACGCAACCCTCCTGTTCTCGCTCAAGAATTACTCGATCATTGCCCAAGCCTTCGTGAAGGGGATGAATCGGGCCAATGATCCATCACAGATCTCTTCTGTAGCGTCATTCTTCGTCAGCCGTGTCGACACTAAGGCCGACGATGCGCTCAAGAAAATAGGGACATCCGAAGCCATGAAACTTCGAGGAACGATCGCCATTGCAAACGCCAAATTGGCCTACCAGAAGTATCTCGAAATTTTTGTGAGCGATGACTTCTCCAATCTGACGAACAAAGGTGCACAGCCGCAACGCGTCCTTTGGGCCTCAACCTCGACCAAAAACCCGAACTACAACGATGTCTTGTATGTGGATAGCCTGGTCGGATCGAACACCGTCAACACTCTTCCACCAAACACCATCGAGGCTTTCGTCGATCACGGGTCGATCGACCCCATGGCCCTGACCGGCAACATCGACCAAGCGACATCTCGACTCGATAGATTGGCATCCCTTGGTATCGACTTCGACTCGTTGACCGACGAGCTCCAAAAAGAAGGCGTTGCTGCGTTCACTAATTCCTACAACGACCTTCTCCAAACGCTCTCGACCAAGATCGATGCCCTACAAAGTTGAGCGTACAAATTGTCCTCGAGGCCGGAAATCTCCGGGAAGCAGTCATAAGGAGATTGCAACGCTGGGAGTCCGAACGCATAGCAGAGAGGTTATGGGCTAAGGATCCGACGATATGGAAGGGTTCCCCTGACGACGCGATCATGGACCATCTCGGCTGGTTGGATCTACCGGCGCACACCATCCGCATTAAAACCGAACTCGAGGGCTTCGCCCAGGAGGTGGCAGAAGCCGGATACAAGCAAGTAGCTGTGATCGGGATGGGAGGCTCAAGCCTTGCTTCTGAGGTCTTCGCGAGCGTTTTCAGAGATGAGCAAGACCGGCTTCCACTGCAAGTAGTCGATTCAACTCACCCTATGTCAATACGTGCTGCCGACGCATCTTTCTCGGCCGGCCGGACCCTGTTTATTGTTTCCTCGAAATCGGGAACCACGCTAGAAACAATGTCCCTATTCAAATACTTTTGGTCTCAGGCAATAGAACAATCCGAAGCGCCAGGAGAAAACTTCGTAGCCATCACTCGACCTGGCACTCCCCTCGCACAAATCGGCCAGACGAGAAATTTTCGCCGAATATTTCACGCTCCCGGCAATGTCGGAGGTCGCTACTCAGCGCTCACCGAATTTGGCATGGTGCCCGCAGCAGCTATCGGAGCACCTTTGAGCATCCTCATCCGAGGGGCGACGAACGCTGCAACACAATGTGGGCCTGACATGCCGATCTTTGACAACCCAGGATTAGTTCTTGGCGCCTTCCTCAGCGAGTGCACCCTCCACAGGCGAGACAAAGCGACGTTTCTATCAACAGTCTTCAAGAGTTTCGTGCCATGGATCGAACAACTTGTAGCCGAATCTACCGGTAAGTCAGGGACGGGCATTGTCCCCGTTGGCGGAGATGAAGACGCACTGTCATACGGTACAGACCGGATGCTGATCTCACTCGGCCACAAAGAAAACAATGGCCTCTCCATCTCTCAAGAAGATCTCCCCACCGCTCAAATATTTTTTGGTGAAGAAGATCTACTCGGCGTCATGTTCATATTCGAGGTAGCGGTCGCCGTCACAGGAGCCTCGCTGAGAATCCATCCTTTCAACCAACCAGATGTCCAGTTGGCTAAACAACTTACCCACCGAGCAATAACGGCAAAATCTGACAGCGAACGCGTAGCTGGAGTGACGGCCTCATCTCCGGATTTAGCCGACCAAATTCGTAATTGGAGCAGCGGTTCCTCATCTCCCGATTACCTCGCTGTACAGGCATATATCCCGAGAACGAATAGTACACAAAGTGCTTTAAACGCACTTCGTCGTCTGTTTCGCGACTCGTACGGCATCGCAACGACCGTAGAATTTGGTCCCCGTTTCTTGCACTCCACCGGACAATTACATAAAGGTGGACCAGCAACAGGGCGATTCCTCCAAATCGTGGACGAACCCGCTGAGGACATTCCCGTTCCTGATACAGGATTTACCTTCGGAGGGTTAATCCAGGCTCAAGCTGACGGTGACTACCGAGCATTGGAAAGTCTCGGCAGAAGAGTCCTCCGAGTATCGCTGGGATCTCAAGGAGGAGACGGTCTCGCTTCACTGTTAGCAGCTGCACAAACAGCAATCGAGTAGACCTACTGGAATCAGATAACCGGCACCAAGGCGACAATTCTACTTCTTGGCTTGCTCGTAGTAAGGATTGGTTCCGGAAGCATGATCGGTAACGTCGACGACTTTCTCTATCTCAGGCACCATCTCATGAAGAGTCGATTCGATTCCCTGCGACAAAGTGACCGTCGCCATTCCACATCCAACACAGCCGCCACCGAGACGTACATAGACAGTACCGTCCTCAACAGCGACAATCTCGCCAGACCCTCCGTGGGATGCAATCGCCGGATTAATGACCTCGTTCATGACTTGCACTGCTCGCTCGGCGACATCCCCCTTCAACTCCGGCTCCTCTCCGTCACCGAAAATTCGGGGACTAGGGCCATTGGGGTTTTCAATGGTTAGACCTGGGTTAAGCAAATCTCGCGACAGTGTGATCTTGGAACCACGAAGATTGTCGGCATCACCCTTGGGGATAATGAACGACAGCTCACCGTGGGTCTCAACAAAATCAGCCGGCCCAGCATCTTCAATGCGCATAAAGGCCATCTCATAAGAGAATTGCGTCCCGTCGATTCCTGAAATACGCAGAACGAGCCCGAGCTCCTCAGCATCTGGTTCACGATCCCGAACTTCAAGCAGCTTCGCCTTGGCGCGCTCGTCGACTTGTAGCGTTAGGTCGTTCATAGCCTCGTTCATAGCTTGAATAGTAGAACGCAACCGTTCTTCTATGAAGTGCACCATCATGTAGGCCATGAAACGGGTTGTCATCATCGCCTCATCCGAGAGCTACCGCGTCGGCGATTTCTTGAAAGCAGCGTCTCTGCTGCACATCGATGTCGTGGTTGCCACTGATGCTGAGTCTCCGTTAAAAGGGGAAAAGCAAATACGCGTAGAGCTAAACAACCCTGACGCAGCTGCTGCCGCGATCGAAACCATCAATCCTCAACCGAACGCGGTCATCGCCGTGGACGATCAAGGAGTGATCATTGCGGCGGAAGCTAACGCGCGGCTAGGGCTGATTCACAACGATCTGGAAGCTGTGGAAGCCACACGAAATAAATTGAAAATGCGCGAGTTGCTCGCTACAGCCAAGGTGCCTCAGCCGGCCTATCGATCCGCCAGATTCGGACAAGTTCCACACCGGGCTTCAGAACTCGGCTATCCAGTCGTCATCAAGCCTCAAAGCCTTTCAGGCAGCAGAGGAGTGATAAGAGCCAACAGTCCTGACGAAGCAAGAGAAGCTGAGGATCGAATCCGGGAGATCCTGGTAGCAAGTGGCTGCCACTCAGACGAACGTCTACTCGTCGAGAAATATGTAGGAGGTATTGAAATTGCCATCGAAGGTTTGCTCACCGATAACCATCTGAATGTCCTTGCTGTCATCGACAAACCTGACCCTCTGGAAGGACCATTCTTCGAGGAAACTCTCTACATCACCCCTTCTCGGCTTCGCCAAGAAGAGCAAGAAACAGCCATCGATCTTGCAGGACGCGCGGCAAGAGCGCTCGGCCTCCACACTGGACCTATACATGCCGAGATAAGAATTACACCAAAGGGAACTGCAGCAGTTATCGAAGTTGCCGCACGATCAATCGGCGGACTCTGTGGCCGAGCGCTCACATTCGGGCAGCCGAGGGAATCCCTCGAAGTCATGATCTTGAGAGGCGCACTCGGCCTACCTACCGTTGACACCTCATTGTCAAAACCCGCTAGTGGTGTGCTTATGCTTCCAATTCCGGCAACAGGGATCCTCACCGACGTTGAAGAAATCCAGAATGCTCTCGAGGTGGACGGTATCAACGACATCGAAATAACAATCCCGATCGGAAGACAAGTTGTTGCACTCCCGGAAGGTGATCGCTACCTGGGATTCATATTCGCTTCGGGAGCTGACCCTACTTCAGTCGAGACAGCGCTACGGGAGGCGGGCAATATACTCACCGTTGCGATCGACGGGGAATACATCAATCCTCCTGTTGCCGCCGAAGATCCGAAATAGTTCCCTCTACGGCGTTAATTCAGCAGACCAACGAAGAGCTCCGGCAGGTCCATTCCGAACGAAAGAACGGAACCAATCCTGCTGCAGAAGCCGAATAGCTCGCGGTCGAGAATTGTTGCGATAGGGAAAAATCTCCACCAAATCTCAAGCTCAAAAAGTATCTCGCGACGCTCACGCGAATCAAGCTTACGTTGATGTCCTGCTACAACCAGGAGTGTTGATCAGCGTCCTAAGAAAGTCATCACAAAAGTCGTAATGCCAAACAAGACAGCCGCAATAACGGTAAGGCGATCGAGATTTCGCTCCACGACTGAAGATCCTTGATAGCCGCCGCCAAATCCTCCTCCAAACATGTCAGATAGGCC
>CAJWGC010000092.1 GCA_913031525.1 uncultured Acidimicrobiia bacterium
GTGAGAGCTCCGGCGTTGATGATGATGCCGTCGGCATACTCGCCGGCCTGATGGACGCGTTCGATAATCTCGCCTTCGTGGTTGCTCTGGAAGGTTTCGACTGATAGCCCTTGGTCGGTTCCCCAAGCAATGACTTGTGATTGCAGATCGTACAGTGTGGCATGGCCGTACACATCGGGCTCGCGGGTACCGAGCAAATTGAGGTTTGGTCCATTTAGGACGACGATGTTTCTCATATGTCTACGGTACTTCGACAATCATGTAGTGCCAGTACAAACGTTGGGTATGTGTTCGGGAGCGAGCTGTCGGGCAAGAGAAACGATCTCATTGGTCAAAGTGCTGATTTCGATTGTTCGGAGATCGGCTAGCGCACCAAGTATTGCATGTGTAGTCGTATCGAGCGTCACTCCAGAGGATATATCTTGAAGGGATCCAGCTGTGGCCGGATCCCATGCGATCCCTAGGGTTCTGTAAATGGGGACGAGAGTTTCGCGGAGGAGATGACTTCCGGACACCACTACCAAACCGCCGACATGCGCGGCATGCCTTGCCAAACGCTGGCCGACACCCATCACCTTGATAGGACCGCAATGGATGCTGAACGTTCCTGGGCAATATTCTCCTGGAAGATCGCCGATCGCTGAGGATACCCCAAGCTTGGAGAATGCGTTGACCATCATTTCTGCTAGTACGCCGAATCGACTCTGGATACCAGTTCCGGGATTCACTGCAGGGATTGACCACGAGAACGCAAGTACTCCCTCGTGGAACACTGCGGCGCGACCACCTACCAGCCGTTCGACAGGAAAGAAACCTGCCGCGCGTGCTGCAGCAACCGCCGCGTTGTAGCCAGGGCTTAGCTTGTCTCTTTTACCGAAAGCGACAATCCGGCCAGGTACATGAATCCGGAAGGTTTCAGCGACGGTGCTCTCTGATGTGCGGATCAGTAGCGCCCGCGACACAGCGGTGTCGAGAGCGGGTTCTGAAGGGAACCCATCTTGAACAACTCGAACCAGCGGCTTCATTTGGAGATGAGCGTAGTGAAATATGAACGCCAGTTGGCCAGGTATGGTGAGGTGGAACCTGGCCATACCCTGTCATAGTTATTTCGAGTGTGAAACGTATTGCAATTTCGGTCATCTCGACAGCGTTAGCCCTTTCTGGTTGTGGAAGCGAAGGTCTTTTAGACGGATTGGGTGAACGCACTGCTGCGCGAGTTGTGGGATCCACTTCGACGACTTTTGCGGATAAGGTCGAGCGCGCGTCGCTTTCCGACGAAACAGGCGTGATTAACGCCACGGCAGTGACGTGGTACAACGACAACATCGTGGACGAGGCCGTCGGTTTGCCGGCCTACACCATCGCTCAGGTGTGGGAACGTGGGCACGAGGCCGGCCGATACATCCAGTCTTCTCGGGTTGAGATATCCGTTGCTCTTCCAGGTGTGGCTTTTCCTTCAAGGATCCCAGACGAAGTGGAGTGGGTGACCAGTCAGTTGGTTTATCTGGAAGATGTAGCGGCTCTCGATTCTGGGACATCAGCCGCGTTCGGTTTGTGGGAATCAGATCCATATTCGAGCGATGACGGACGAGTTGGTGTTCTTCGAATCGGGCTCGATCGCGGTGATGTATCGCTGGGTGATGTCCAATCTGAGATCGTCACCAGCGGCCTTTCCCTTATCTGGTCCGATGGCAGGTATAGGTATGAACTTTTTTGCCGGGTTCAGCTTCCCGAAGAAACATGTCGCTCGATGGTCGATTCGACTCTCCCGCTCAGGGAACTTTTGGCGACTTCTTCGTGAGCACTAGTTGAGTAGAGGAACATATAAGATCGTTCTAGGTGATCTGTAGGGGCGTCGCGTCTTCCCTGAGCGATTGACTTTCCTATCGCCTGATAGGCGGCGAGTAGCGGTAAAGATAGATTCCATTGTTCGCGTCGCGTCAGTTGTACCGAGCACTCTCGTAACTTCAGTACTGAATCGAGGTCGGAGCTGGCGCTATTGACTCTAGGCTTAGACCATTGCTGACGAGGAGTTATGACGAACTCAGATAAAACTCGAGACCTGGATCCGGTTCTCGTTAACCGCGTTCTCTGGAAGATCCCCAATGTTCTTTGCCTTATCGGTTCACGTGCAGAGGCAACATGGAATGCTATGACGGCTAGCTGGGTCACTCAACTGTCGATGGATCCTGTGCTTATTGGGGTTTCTATCGACGTTACCGCAGTCACAAATCGTCTGGTTCGCGAAGGCGGGGCATTCAGTGTGAATCTATGGGATCGTTCCGATACTCGTCCTTTTGTGAAGTTCTCTAAGCCAGCGCTGTTCGATGATATGACCCTCAACGGACGCCCAATAAGGCAAGGCGAATCCGGGGTGCCAATCTTCACTGAAGCAGCAGCGTGGATTGAATGCGATCTCTTCCACACCGTTCCTCTTGGAACGCACGATCTATTTGTAGGCGAAGTGATTGACGTTGGAATAGGTTCAAGAGGCGATGAAGTTCCTGTGGCGCGTATGGAAGACACACGAATGAAGTATGGGGGAGTGAGGCGCGGCGCTCACTAATCGCGTGTTTGGAGATCGATAGTCCAGTGGAGCTTTATTGCCCCTACGTGTTGCTTCCTAGGGATAAAGGTGCACCCTCAGGTGTAGGTATAGAGTGAAAGATGGAGCGTTCACTCGAGGTCCTGGTTCCTCTGAAGCTCAATATTGTTGGGCGTATCGACGAAATGGAGGCGCCTACTCGCAGCAAAGTCTAAACGCTGAGTTGATGCTTCAGACTACCAAAATGACAAAATCATCTTACGCGCACATAGCGCGCGTAAGAGAACCATTCAGCTCTATCGTCGTAAGAACGCGAGTCGTAAGAATTGTTCATATCGAGTAGAGCATTGGTCAGTGGTGGTGGTGCTAGTCGACCTATCCAAGTTATTCCGGATCGTTGTTGTCTGAGACTGTCCTACGTAAATATGTGACTGGGACTCTGTCGGCCTTATCCTGGTTCCGTGGATATCGCGGTCAACCTTGTTGAGAATTACTTACGCCTCACTGGCTATTTAACGCTATCTGAATTCGAGGTGCAGCGACGTGAGCGGGATGGATCGTTTAAAACCTTGACCGACGTAGACATGATGGCGATAAGAATGCCTGATGAAGTCGATCCGGAAGATCCGCACGAGGAATGCCGCCTGATCTTGATTGATGATCCTGTACTCGAGCTGGCCGATGGTGATATCGATGTCATCATTGGTGAAGTGAAGCAAGGTTTTGCAGATTTCAACCCGGGTATCAAAGACCACATGGTTCTTCACTCGATGTTGCGTCGAGTGAGTTGGGCATACGAGGAGCCGCTGGAAGCTGTTGTAGAAGGGCTGCAGCGCAACCTCCTTCATTATTCTCCAGGACGTTCTGGCGGAAGAGTACGGACTCGGCTTGTTGCTTTTGGTCGTAGCACTATTAACGATCTCCATACCATTTCTCTGAGTCATATGGTGGATACGATGCTGAGATTTTTTCAGAAGTATGAGGAAGCGTTGCGTCCTATCCACTTCAAAGAACCAGCCCCTGCATTTCTTCGACTCTTGCTCAAGGCTGGTTTCGAAATAACTAAATAGTGTTAGAGGAGTGCAATCGCTTGAAAACGGTGTACTTGAGGTTCGCGCTCTCGGGATCAGGCAGCGGTCACAGTGCTGAGATTGAGATCAACGAGTCTCTTTCGATAAACAGCACTAGATGGTCACGTCTGCAAGTTGGATAATCCTGATCCAACGGCTTAGTACATGCAAAGGAGCTGTAACGCCATCTCAGAAGCTTCGCCTCTGGCCTTGAGGGTGCTTTCGCCGAGTTCGAGGCGATCGACAGCGACACGGCACCATTCGCCAGCGATGCCCGTGATGACGTTTGTAGAGTCGGCAGGTCCATAAACCCATCGGGCATACTTTGGTCCCATAAGTTCAACCCTGATGCCGTCGGTGGGGAAAGCTTCTCCGGCTTTTTCAAAAGCATAAGGAAGGGTCCGGTGAGCTAGCCAGGCAACGTGTCGTAGCCGCGGCGTATCGTCGCGAGGATCCTCCTCTTCCTCTTCAAGTGTGATCCGGCCTTCCATGGCGGCCTTGATGTCGAGTCCGTGGTACCAAGCCTCCATCAGTCGAGTTGTGGCGAAGGCTTTGGCGCTCATCGGTTTGATTAGCCAGGGGATGCGGTCTGTCGCCATCGTTCGAGACAGTGCGTCCACGACGTCAGCGCGTCCGTTTCGCCACCATTCGATGACCGATTGGTAGCGTTTGCCTTCTCCTTCGATAATGCCTCGCTCCAGCCAATCTTCGATATTGGTGATGGCGGCTTCGTCGATGGCCTTCTGGCCTCTGCTGATCACTGCCGAAGCGAAGTTCTCTGAATAGGCGAGATGACACACGGTGTCCATGATCGACCAGCCGCGTACTGGTGTGGGGAGAATCCATTCGCGTTCGTGGACGCGTTGAAGAAATTGATCGAGCGCTTGCTCTTCTGCTACTAGATCTGAAAGTATCTCCCTCACGAAGGATATTCTAGATCTTTGAGATTCCGTTATTTTCTTCAGTCGACTTATTGAGCCGATCCAACAAAAGTCGCAAACGACCCAAGCTATGACGATCGAAATGCAGGCGAATTCTTGGTAGGTCGACGTGGTCTTCCTCAGCAATTTCGGCGGGTGAAGGTTTTGCTTTTTCGATAATTCCGTTTACCAGGATGTCAGCAAATTCCTCGTTGAGATCATTCATCAACTTCTCGGTGGGTTTGTGTTTTATTCTCAGTACTAGCTTGGTCGGGAAAATCTGAATGGCTTTTTGCTATAGCAGTAATTTTTGATGATATGGCAGCTGCATTTGCTACGGTTGCTTTTGTTGCATTTATTTCAATGCTCGTAGACAGAACGTATACTGCAACTCAATACGCATTACTTGCATCAATTGGAACTGCGGGCAGAACTACATTAGCAGCTTCTTCTGGAGCTATGGTCGATTGGTTGAATGGAGATTGGGGTATATTTTTTGTTATTACAGCTATAATGGTAATACCTTCTTTAATTTGTCTGTGGTTTATTCGAAACAAACTTAAATTACAGTGAGAATCAATTTATCTTTTATAAACGTATATAAAAAAAAAAATTTAAAATCTAAAGATGTTACCCAACTTT
>CAJWGC010000093.1 GCA_913031525.1 uncultured Acidimicrobiia bacterium
CATGATGGCGGAGCTAAAAGCGATAAGCAATGCGGTGCAACCTCAGGAAGTTCTTCTTGTCGTGGACGCGATGACTGGCCAACAGTCTGTCAACGTCGCTACCGGCTTTTTAGAGCACGTTGATATTACGGGCATTGTTATAACCAAGCTTGACGGAGATGCAAGAGGTGGTGCGGCGATTTCTGCTAGAGAAGTTGTTGGAAGGCCCATCAAATTCGTAGGAGTAGGTGAGGGCCTTCATGATCTCGAGATCTTCCATCCTGAGAGAATGGCTTCCCGGATCTTGGGAATGGGTGATGTGTTGACCCTCATCGAAAAGACCGAGGCGGCATACGATGAGGAGAAAGCAGTCAACGCCGCTGAGAAGATTATGACCGCGAGGTTCGACCTGGAAGACTTTTTGGAACAGTTCCAGCAGCTTCGCAAGATGGGACCGCTTCAGTCGTTGGTTAGTATGCTCCCTGGTGCTGGACAGGCCGTTGGTGATGTCGAGATCGACGAAGACGACCTGCGCCGCGTCGAGGCGATTATTCGAGCTATGACTCCGGATGAGCGCCGCAACCCTAAGAGCATCAACGGGAGCCGGAAGCGTCGTATCGCGCGGGGGTCGGGCACGACACCGCAGGACGTGAACTCTGTCCTGAAGAAGTTCAACGGGGTCCAGAAGATGATGAAGACCCTCGCTGGAGGAAAGAGCCCGATACCGGGTCTTTCGTTGCCGGGGATGAGTCGGACCAGGAAGAGGTGAACTGAGCATGCCGGTGAAGATCCGCCTGACGCGGATAGGGAAGAAGAAGCAGCCGACGTACCGCGTTGTAGTGGTCGACTCTCGCAAGCCGCGAGACGGCGCTCATATTGAACAGATCGGCCGTTACGATCCCCGCCAGGAGCCGTCGATTGTCGAGGTTGACAACGAACGAGCTCTTAAGTGGCTTCTAGATGGTGCTCAGCCGACCGACCGAGTACGCAAGATTCTCGAGATATCTGGCGCGTGGGCTCGTTTCCGAATGGCTCGTGGCGAGATTCATACGGTAGGTGACGCGACACCGTCTGATTCGTCCGATTCGAAGCCAGAAACTGATGCAGAGGATTTTGTAGCCGAAAATTTGGATTCTGTGGTGGAAGAGGAACTTACGACAGAGGACGATGGAACAGCCGCTACTGCCGAAGAGGGTTCGGCTGAAACCGCTGTTGAAGAGGACGCGGTGGTGGCCGAATCCGCCGCAGGTGAGAAGGAGACCGAATGAATCGCGGAGAGATCGTCGGGCGGGTAGTGCGATATCTGACCGAGCAGATTGTCGATGACCCCGACTCGGTAGAGATTGAAGTCGTTGATGACGGAGAAGATGCTGTGGTGGCCGAAGTGAAGACGGCCAAGCCAGATATGGGTCGTGTGATCGGCAGAAGAGGGCGCGTTGCCAGAGCCATACGAATGGTTGCGTCAGGCGCGGGAGATGAAGAGGGACTCGAAGTCGGCGTTGAGTTCCTCGACTGACCTTCCCTTGCCGGATTCATCTTTACAACGAATACCCGTGGGTTATGTGGCCAAGGCTCACGGTATTACTGGTTCGGTTTTGGTCCGACCTTTGACGGATTCCCCAGAAGCCCGATTCGTTGCAGGCGCTACTTTTCAGACCGATGAATCACCGACTAGAGGAGTCGTTATAACTCAAGTGCGATCTCACAAAAAAGGGATACTTGTTGATCTCGACGTTTCGAACGATCGCGGTACTGCCGAGTCGCTGCAAGGCGTGACTTTGACTATCTCTCGAGCCGAACGACGTTCTCTTGGTCCTGACGAATATTGGGAGGAGAGTCTTGTCGGCCTAGCCGTAGTAGATGTTAGAGGGAACCTGTTGGGCGCAATCTCTGGTGTGGTTTTCGGTGTCGGGCAGGATCGTCTTGCGGTTGCAACGGAAGACGGTAGACGTATCGAGGTGCCGTTTGTTGCCCCTCTTGTTCCTGAGGTTCGGTCGGCTGATGGCGTGGTTGTGGTCGATCCTCCTGCTGGATTATTCGATTAGTTTTCGGTGTATCAGGGGATCAACAGCGGTATTGATAATTCGGCATCCGAGTTATCGAAAGTTTCCTTTTCTTCGGCCACAATCAGTGTTACATCTCCGGAGGGTCCTTCCGAAATAGTGGTCGCGAACTCTCCCCAGGAATCCGATGAGGGAGCGGTCGCGACCCGTCTTTCCAGATTCGGGCCGGTCGATTCAAGTCTGGCGATGATCAGATCGGAACGCGTACGCGCGTAACCTCTTACGCGCAACGGATAATTTATTTCTCCTGCTGCAGGGGCTAGAACCACGATATCTCGTGAGATGATGGGCGGAGAGCCCTCGATCGGATTGCCATCTGGGTCAGGTTGTAGGTCGATTATTAGTCGCGCTGGCGAGTCGACAATTAGCCCCCGGGCCTTGATCGATATCTGATCAGACAAGTGCAGATCAACAGATAGGCTCCCGCTTTGGGAGCGCACTACGAAAGCACGTTCGGTCAGAGTTCCTTCGATCCTTGCATTGGCTACTGCCGAGACATTGACATCGCGAGGCATTTCAATTCTAAGGATCCTCTGCTCCGGTTCGAACTCAAGGCGTGAGAGCCCGATTTGTGATGCAGGAGCACCATGGTTTGTTACGAAGCTGAAAACGATTCGTTCGCATTTTGACGTGACTATCCAGTCGATTCCGGATAGTTGATGTGCGTCAGGACGTGTTCCGCCAAGGACAGAGGTAGTGCCACGATTAGTAAATTTCGGATTCGGTGATAGGCAAGACGTTTCGATGTGTTCGGGAGATTTTCCTTCGAGAGGAATGGCTGCTGTCGTTATAGGGGTGGAGTTTTCTTCGCTTTTGTCACGGCTACACCCCCCAGCGAATGTAGCAAGGACTATGACGATTGCTGTGAGTTTGGCTAAAGATCGGTTGGTCACAAGATGACCCTACTGGTGCTGCTACTTCGCTTGGAGTTCGTTCCGGGGTCAGGAAACGGCGGCACTGTTCTGACCTGAACAACTTGGATCGAATTGTTCATTTTCCCTCTCGTCACTTGGCAGCATTATTAGACGAGCGGCTTATTCCACAATTTCCTTATGCAGCGACACATTATGATCATGCATGGGTTCGGGACTTTTCCGAGCGTAAAATTACGGGGTTGGCTTCCGTTGGCCAGACGGGAGATCATAATGACGCTTCAAGGTGCCGACTTTCCTACACTTTCCTCTATGGGCAAATCAGGACGTAGTGCTACCCGGGAATTCCTTTTCGAAGTCGCACTTGATCAGTTCAGGTCCCATGGTTTCCTCGGCACTACGCATGCCGATATTGCGGCCGCCGCTGGCATTGGTCGGACAACTTTCTACGAGTATTTTTCTAGTACTGAAGATCTGTTGGTTCAGCTCGTAGAAGCAAAACTTCCGGAGATTGTTGAGGAGATGGTAAGTGGCTATCCAGCTGACCTATCGCCACGTGATCACCTTGCAACTTTGACGATTCGGATGATCGAATTTGTAGGTACGGACCATCTTGGGTTGATCCTCCACACCGGGATGCAGCGGCTCTCAGAAGAAGCCCAATCGCGAATCTCGGCAGCTCACATTGGTTTGACCCAATCTTTCGGTGCGGTCTATCGGGCAGGGATGGAATCTGGAGATTTTTCCAAACTGCCGACACCCCTCGTAGGCCGATTGATCAATGAGGTGATTATGGCTGCAGGCCGTACCGTCATGGATTCAGAAGATCCAAAGCAGCAGGTGCACGAGATCGCAGAATCGGCGACCCGTTTCCTCATCGCGGGGCTGACGGTCCACTGAAATCGTTCTGGATCTAGCGGCCTAGGTCGATCTCGGTTCCTGTGATGGCTACGAGATAGTTTTATCCGATCGGAGTGAAGCCTAAATCGGTGGCAATGAGGATATCGTGTGTCGATGCGTATCACTGTGGTAACTATCTTCCCCGAGTACTTCGACTCTCCTCTTGGCGTGAGCCTTGTTGGTCGTGCTCGCGAAACAGGGCTTGTTGAGATCGATATCCTTGATCTACGAGAGTACGGCATTGGGCGACATCGCCAAATAGATGATGCTCCTTTTGGTGGTGGACCGGGAATGGTGATGATGGTTGAGCCTCTTGCCAGGGCGCTTCTTGATTTAGAGGAAACGCATCGGGTGTTGTTGACGCCAGCAGGTGTGACTATCAATCAATCTCGCTTAGACAAGTGGTCGTCCATGGATTCTCTCACGATCGTATGCGGTCGCTATGAAGGAGTCGATGAGCGGATCGCGGAGCACTACGTTGAAGAGCAAGTTTCGATAGGTGACTACGTCACTCTTGGCGGTGAAGTAGGTGCACTCGCGATAATTGAGGGAGTGGTTCGCCTCATAAAAGGCGTCGTGGGTAATCCTGAATCGGTGGATACCGAGAGTTTTAGAGGTGGGATGTTGGAAGAGCCTCAGTACACTCGCCCCGCGGATTATGACGGTTTCGCAGTGCCTGAGGTGCTCATGTCGGGAGACCACGGACAGATCGATCTGTGGCGTCAAGAGCAGCGACGTCGAAGAACCGAGACGCGGCGGCCGGATCTACTCGAACGTGATGAGTTGGGCAATTGATCGTCGATCGATAAACTTAGCTCTTCAGATTTCTCTTCCTTTCCGCCCCTCGTCTGGAGGCATCCGGTGAATACGCTCGATCACATCGAAGCGGCTTATTTGCGAGACGATGTTCCAGATTTCAGTCCTGGTGACAGTTTGCGTTTACATGTGCGTGTTATCGAAGGAGGAAGAGAGCGAATCCAGACTTTCGAGGGCGTTGTGATCGGCAGGAGTGGAGGTGGGCTGAAAGAGACGTTCACTGTGCGAAAGGTCAGCTTCGGCGTTGGAGTGGAAAGGATCTTTCCAGTCCATGCTCCAATCATTCAGAAGATCGAGGTGATCCGCCGCGGGGATGTTCGTCGAGCAAAGCTCTACTACCTTCGTGATCGTGTAGGCAAAGCGGCTCGAATCAAAGAAAAACGCGAATAAACCGAAAGAGAGAGGCGCTAGCGAGC
>CAJWGC010000094.1 GCA_913031525.1 uncultured Acidimicrobiia bacterium
AGAGCCCATCAGCACTGCTACCTGGGATTTCTGGGTCCAGCTTAATACTCACTTCTCGCACTTTCAACCCCGCACAGCGGATTCGATCTTGATCCCGACATGTTGGAACCGATCGAAGAACTTATTGAGGAAGCCAATGTCCGTTGGGGGATCGACGCGGACGATCGGGAGCGAGCAGGAACCGCGCGGGGATCTGAACACACCTGGGAATCAGGTATCGGGAGAATTGTCAGCGGGATCTTCTATTCCGATAGCCCGACCGAAATAGTCGTTGGTTTAGCTCCGATCCATGGAATCGAAGGAGATAGAGCCAATGCCGCAGTCACCCTTGCCTATGTCATCGGTCATGTCGAGTTTGTTGTAAACCTTCTCAGGACAAAGAGGCCTTCTTCGCAGTGGACAAGTGCGATATTTAGAGCTGTTGGACTACTGGCTGCGTCTGGTAACGGCGAGGAGTGGCAATGGTCAGATCTTCAGCAGTTGCTGGAGAAGACTTTCAGCTCCGAAGGGTCAACTATCGATCCGATCTTAGGTCTTGATGAGGCGATGGTGATGACGACCGCATGGATGGCAGATCTCCCTGATCGTCTCCACCATCAGACAGGCGATATCACGGTTTGCTCCTTTGCTCCTATGCGATCGGTTCCTTATAGAGTTGTTTGTTTACTGGGTCTTGATGGGCCGAATTTTCCGCGAAGCAGTAGGACCGACGGAGATGATCTACTGATTGATCATGAGATGGTCGGTGACCACGATCGTGGAGCTGAAGATCGCCAGCTCCTTCTCGATGCGCTCATGGCAGCTGGCGATTACTTCGTCATTACTTATGCCGGGCGGGACGAACTTACCAACGTGTCTTATCCGCCCGCGGTCCCTGTTGCGGAATTGCTCGACACGGTTGCTGACATCATCGGAGAAGAGGATGCTAAGTGTGTTGTGGTGGAGCATCCGCTGCAGTCTTTTAGTAGCAGAAATTTCGAACCCGGGGCTCTTGGTGTGGCCGGTCCCTGGGGGTTTGATTCGATGTACTTTGAAGGAGCGATCGCTCTTCGAGATCGTACTGATACTGAAGATGTTGCGTCATGGCCTCTTGCCATATGCGACGAGTCAGTTCAAGAACTCGCTCTCGAACTCGGCGATTTGATCGAGTATTTTGAGCATCCATCGCGATACTTCGCTCGTCGGTCTCTACATCTGATTATTCCTAGTCCTAGTCGTCGTTCTGACGACGAATTACCAGTCGAGCTCGGTGGGCTCGTGCAGTGGGAGATCGGACAGCGCTTACTCGAGGGGGTAGTCAGAGGTTTCAACATGGATGATTTGGTTGCCCATGAAAAGGGGCGCGATTCGTTACCTGCGGGAGCTCTCGCTCAGGCTCCTTTGGCAGAAACTGTCGGTCGGGTTAGCCAAATAATTGAGTTGGCAGTCGAAAGTGGTTTTGAACCCAGAGAATTCCGTCAGCACATGGGAACGGTAACCGGTCGGTTCGGAACGCTATCTGGCTCGGTATCTGCTGATTTTGATTCGGCAATGGTGTCGACGGTGACATCAGCGCGGCTCAAAGGTAAACACCGCTTAGCGATGTACATCAAACTTCTGTTTTTGACCGCGCTACATCCGGAACGTTCTTGGAGGGGGCTCCTTGTGGGAGTTTCAAAAGGACGAAATCGACCCGAGGCTGTGACGATCGGGCCGCTTCCAGGTGATGGTGAAAGTCGGTTGCTAGAGGCACGTGAACGGTTATCGGATTTGGTTTCTATTCGGTCAGAGGGCGTATTGCGTGCACTGCCCATTTTCGCCGAGACTTCTTACACATGGGCCACAACTCGGCTTGCTCGTCGTGAAATCGACACCGGTTTTGCGTGGGTGCCTAGCCCATTTCGTTTTGGCACGGAAGGAGATGACCCGTATCACCGAATGATCTTTCCTGCCCTTGTCGAAGTTGATGATTTACTTGAAGGAGAATTCCCTGTATATGCAGCTCGCATTTGGGGACCGATAGTGCCGCTACTCGGGATTCCTCAATGAGATATGCGAGTTTGTTCGATCCGGTAGAGCGGATTCCTCACGGACGCTCAGCGATTGAAGCGAGCGCTGGGACCGGAAAGACCTTCACTATTGCTGCACAGGTAACTCGACTTGTCGCCGACGAGGGAATCCCTATTGATCGTGTTCTTGTTGTCACGTTCACTCGGGCTGCTACGGCTGAATTAGAAGATCAGATCCGTCGGCGTCTTGTCCGAGTGGTGAGAGCCTTGGAGTCCGGAAATCCCGGTCGCGATCCTGATAGATATATGTCGGCAATTTTTGATGGCGATGTTGCGAAGAGAGCGTTGCGAAGAGAGCGCCTTATCAGAGCTCTGTCTGGCTACGAGCGAGCTCAGATCCATACGATCCATGGTTTCGCCCTTCAGGTATTAGTCCAACTTGGATTTTACGCCCCACTTACTAGCGATCTTGATCCTGTAGAAGTCAGTGCTGACATGATTCGTTCTGCAGTAGCCGACGCGCTTATTGATCGATTCTCGGACGATGCCGATCATCTTGTCAACAGCCGCCTTATGGCTGCTATCGCTGAGACCGTTGTTACTAGACCGGACGCGACGATCATCCCGGACTGCGAGATCGGAGGTGAAGCAGGCATGCGAGCTGAGTTAGCCTGCCGGCTTCGCGGAGATCTGCGGCGACGTTTGCAGATGTCCGGATTAATCGGTTACGACCAGATAATGGTCGAGGCCTGTAGCGCACTCAACTCGCCGGACACTGGTGAAGCAGCTAGAGCTATTTTGCAATCTCGTTTCGATGTCGCGCTTGTTGATGAGGCGCAGGACACCGATCCCGTTCAATGGCGTCTCCTCCAGTCGATTTTCAACAACGATCGCCGTCTTGTGGTCATCGGGGACCCTAAACAGTCCATATATTCTTTTAGAGGAGCTGATGTCGAGGCGTATCTCAATGCTGTCGAGGGAGCAAGCAATCGACGCACCCTTCCATGCAACTGGCGTAGTGATGGCCCGCTTATTCAGGCTTACAACGCACTGTTCGATGGAGTGACTTTTGGCGATGATCGTATCGGTTATACCGAGGCCCAGGTTGCATCGAAAAATCGGGAAGCGCGTGTTCGTGGGACGGGCGCGCCGATTATGATTCGTCGTTTTGGCGATGAATTTCCGCTGAGGCGTCAACCTGGAAACTCCAGTCTTTTCTACGTCGGCGAGGCGCGTGAAGCTGTCGCAAACGACGTTGCTGCTGAGATCGTCGCACTCCTTCATTCCGAGACCACTATCACAAACGAAGGAAGAAATGATCCGGTCGGGCCCGGAGATATCGCTGTGCTATGCCGAACCCGTCGTCAGGTCGAACTTGTACGCGGTGCTCTTGAGAGACGAGGTGTCCCATCAGTGGCCACTAAATCCGAGAGCGTGTTTATCTCAGCTGCCGCTCAGCAATGGCGGCGCTTCCTCCACGGTATAGAGCGACCTAACATCGTCACCAGAGTTCGTCTTGCTGCTACAACCGATTTCGTGGGCCTCTCACTCGGGGAGTTGAATTCTTTGGATGACGAGGCAGTGGTAGAACTGCAATTCCAGATGCGACGTTGGCGTGACTTGTTGCGTGATGCGGGGATTTCAGCGCTTCTCTCCGACGTCGATCAGTTCAATGGCTTGGCTGCACGTCTACTAAGTCGAGTCGATGGAGAACGAACGCTTACTGATTTAACACACCTTGCTGAGGTTATGAACTCTGCTTCGCGTAGCTGGCAAGCCGGATCGTTGTTGGGATGGCTTGAGGATCAGATGGTGGAGGCAGCTGCTAATACAAAGACAAATTCCGGAGAACTTACAGTACGTCAGCGTCGCTTGGAGACTGATGCAGATGCTGTGCAAGTTCAGACGATCCATGGCGCCAAGGGACTCGAGTATCCCATAGTATTTTGTCCTTATTTGTGGGACAAAATCACAATTAATCGTAATGCTCCGAAGGTTCCGGTCTTTCACAATCCTGATTACGTATCAAGCGTCTCTGAAGGGAATATTGCACAGTCGCGCTTTGTTGATGTGGGTGGACCTTCCTCTCCAGACTTTGATCGGCATCTGGAACTTTCTCGCGTCGAGGAGCAGGCTGAAGAGGTCCGACTCCTTTATGTTGCTGTTACTCGAGCTCGGCACCGACTAGTGCTTTGGTGGGTGAATCAAGTTAAGAACGCTGATGACACAGCGCTTAATCAGATCTTGACAAGGTACGGTGAGTCAGGAATCCAGGAGGTCCTCGATCGTTCGGATGGCACGATCTGCCAGGTCGTTGTTAACGAGGCCCCGGCTACTAATCGATACAAATCGACGACGTTATCAGCTCCCCATCTGGCTATAGCTCGTTTGGATCGTCCCCTGGATTACGAATGGAGCCGCGTTTCCTACTCGTCACTCTCGCTCGAATATCCCGCCAACATCATGGCGGATAAAGAGGAGACGTCATTGCAGGTCAACGGGCCAGGTGCGGCATTAATTTCTGTTGAGCCAGAATCCGAGATTCCTTTAGCTGACTTTCCTGCCGGGGCAAGGTTTGGAACGTTAGTTCACGAAATTCTTGAACATACTGAGTTCGACATTCCTGATCTCGAGCGGTCTCTAACGGAATCCGCTGTTACGGCCATGCGGCGGCTGGCATGGGACTTGCCCCTTGATCGATTGGTTGGCGGTCTTGCTGCTGCTGTACGTACTCCGCTCACTGCCGAATCCTCAGGAACTCGCCTACGGGACATTGCGAACGTTTCATGTCGCAAAGAGATGAGGTTTGACTTGCCGATTAGGGCGTTCGCTAATCCCACATCGTTAAAAGAGATCGGAGCCATTATTCGTGATCATTTGGAAGTTGACGATCCGCTACGGGATTATGCCGAAGGAATCGCCGATTCGTCCTCAAAGCCACTTCGGGGCTTTTTGACTGGCGCTGTCGATCTCTTCGCTGTTTTGCCAGAACCCGATGGTCCATAAATATTTATTATTCGTTTTATCCATCTTG
>CAJWGC010000095.1 GCA_913031525.1 uncultured Acidimicrobiia bacterium
CCCAGCAGAAACAGCAAGAAGATGATTCCGATATGGGCGAGATCGGCAATGAGATTGGGATCGGCCACCAGGCCCGTGACCGATGGCCCCGCGATAACCCCCACCGCGATGTAGGCGACGAGCAGAGATTGGCGCGCAAAAAGCGCAACGGTGGCGAGGAGCGCCGCGCCGGTGAAGATCAGGAATACGGAAAATAAAACAGACTCACCGATCACAGCACGAACCCCGCCTCGCCGAGAACCAAGTTAGGTCGGAAAATAGTCGGGCTCGAGTCCCACTTTCCACTTGATGTTGCAGCCGATACTCGGTAGCTGTTCGCCCGTAACCGCGTTGCCGCCGAGCACTGCGTCCGCTGCGTTCCTAAGATCGATACCGGTGACTGGTTCATTATTCTTGGGCCGGGAGGCATCAAACTGACCCCGGTACGCTAGTCGGCGGTACTCATCAAAAAGAAAAAAATCCGGTGTGCAGGCAGCACGGTAGGCTTTGGCAACGGTCTGTTGCTCGTCGTAGAGGTAGGGAAACCTGAAGCAATACTGCGCCGCCTCCGCAGCCATCTGCTCCGGCGCATCGTCGGGATGGGTGGTGGCATCGTTGGCGCTAATAGCGATCGTGGCGAGACCAAGCGGGAGATATTCCTCAGCAAAAGCGTTAAACGCATCGCGGATATGGATCACATAGGGACAGTGATTGCATATGAATGCAACCAGCATTGCTTTGCTGTCTGCGTAGTCCGACAGCGAAACCATCGGCCCGCCTGCTGTCAGGTGGGTGTTGGGTAGGGTGAAGGCAGGGGCCTCGGCCCCAAGTGCCTGCATAGTGGAGGCGGTACTGGCCATAATGCGCTACCAAAGCGTGTAAACAGGGAAAATTGTAGCATGTGAGCAGTACAGCGAAGTCCAGGCGGTCTTCCGCGAGAACCAATAACCGCTAGAATATTCTCAACTTTGTACAGCGATACTCTTTTTTTGACGACCAACGACCAAACACTTACGCATCTCAATGATCAGGGCGAGGCCCGAATGGTGGATGTCGGCACCAAGATCCCAACGAAACGACGAGCTGTAGCTGAAGCGGTGGTGTCCATGAGCGAGGAGACTCGTTCCCGATTGTTTGGAGGGGACCTTCCTAAAGGTGACGCTATTGCAGCTGCGCGGATCGCTGGGATCATGGGAGTGAAGAGAACTTCAGATCTGATCCCGCTTTGCCACCCGATTGGGATCGATGCTGTAAGGGTTGGTATAGAAGAAATCCCAACTGGCGCTCGAGTGGAGGTCGTGTGCGAGGTCGAAGCCCGGACTGGTGTCGAAATGGAGGCACTGACGGGTGCATCGTTAGCGGCTCTTACGATTTACGACATGATCAAGGGAGTGGAACGTGGTGCCGCCATCGGACCCGTTCGTTTGCTAGCGAAGTCTGGTGGTCGATCGGGAGAATGGTCGATTTGAGGGCTGCGATCGTTACCGTCAGCGACCGAGTGAGCCGAGGCGAGTCAGATAATCACTCTGGACCGGCAGCTGTAGACGCTTTGGAGTCTCTTGGGTTCGAGGTTTCTGTTTGCAGGGTTGTTCCCGACGGGATTGATTCTGTTGAGTTGGTGCTGACGGAACTCGTGGGCATGGTAGATCTCGTGGTGACTACGGGTGGGACGGGGTTTACCCAGCGAGACCTAACACCTGAGGCGACACTGCGAGTAGTCGAACGAGAGGCTCCGGGGTTGGCGGAGGCGATGAGATCTGCCACATTTGGAGTGAATCCACACGGTATGCTTTCGCGAGGTGTAGCCGGCATCGCGGGGTCGACTCTCATTATAAATTTGCCTGGTTCGGTAGGAGGAGTCCGGGATTCTTTGGAGGCCATTAGTCTTGCCTTGAGGCATGGCGTGGAGTTGCTCAGAAACCCATTAAGCGGCCACAATTCTCCTTTATCCTCTTGATTGTTGTAGTCCTTGGAGCATCGCGTGGTGAGTTCTACGCTAAGAAACGAGCGGAGTAGAAGAGACCAGTGGAAATATTTGCTTTCCTCCTGATTGGAGGTATTTGGGCGGCGTTTTTGTTGCCAGCTTTCTTTGAAAGTCGACGCCATACGCCGACCAGCACTACTCGTAGCTTCGCTCGTTCCCAGGATCTGCTTGCTTCTATTTCAGGTGTGAATTCTTCCGCGATAAAAGCTCGTCTTAATTCTGCTCGCAGGCGTCAGCGCGTGTTCGCGCTACTTGCGACTGGGGCTTTCGCTTCGCTGGTAATAGCGGTCTTGCAGAACAGCTTCCTTTGGCTTGCCGTCACGTTCTTGTTTGATATTGGATTCGCCGGCTACGTGACGTTGGTTCTTCATCTGAACTCGAATCCATTACAGAATGCTCCTGTCTTGCCTCTGGTGGTTCCTGAATCTCCAGAGGACAGTCAGTACCACACTGTTCGGGTTATCGCTGGTTGATTTTGGGGTGACCGTCAGCCCAGATGTGTTGCTTTTAGTGCATGTTGCCCGGTTGTATCGCTTCCTCTAGGAGCTATTTCTTGAGTAGCTTTATTGTGAAGAAGTCCCAATTCGACAAAAGGGGAATCGGTTCTTGATTTTCGCTGCTTAGCGAGTTCCCTTCAAAGATTTAACCACGGATAAAATCGTGAGAGACGTATCCGAAAGAACCGGAGAGCATTGATCAGTAGGGAGGCGGCTGACTCAGGCGCCTCCTGTACAATCCCAAACTCAGGGGGTGTAGCTCAGTTCGGCAGAGCACTACGTTCGCAACGTAGGGGTCACGGGTTCAAATCCCGTCACCTCCACAGTGGAGGAGATCAGGTCTCTTTTCAGCGCTGCCTCGTCCTTACTGCAGTTCTATTGAGTTCACTGATCGATCTGTATTTTCACCGATCAGAGCGTTGTGGCTTGATTATTAAATCAAGCATTCCTCTACCTGAAGCAAGCTGGGGGAGTGTGGTCAACCTCACAAAAGCTTTAGAGGGTTAGCCTGCGCGTTCGATCTATGTTCATTTTCTCTAGTCCACATCGTTTAGCGCTTGCCCTAACCGTAGTAACGGTTATGGCATCGGCTTGCTCCGTCGGCACTACGGAGACTGAATCTACGGACCATGTGATACAGCCGTCCACGCTGACGACTCTTCCAACACCTACTGACACTGTGGCTGCGACTACCGCCATCGCTATGACGACTTCGACCACACTTCTTCCTCCTTCCACCACAACTTTGCCTGCTGAGGGAGTCGAGAGTGATATTGCTGGATTGATTGCGGAAGCTGAACGTATCCGAGGGCTCGGATTTGCGTCCCCGCCAGAAGTGACCTTGCTCGATGACCAAGAATTTTCTGTTCAAGCTTCAATGACTGAGATAGTTAATTTCATCAATCGTGATCGTGCACATACCAGTTTCCTGCGGGTTGCGGAAGTTATCGGGACGGACGATCGTATTGAGGATTGGCGAGAGAGCATTAGTGGTTCGCCCCAATGGGCGTTCTACGATGCTGCCACTGAAAACATCTTTATTCTCTTGCGTCCAGAGGGCTACGGACCGCTAGCTCGTAGTGAAATCATTCATGAGGTAATTCATGCACTGACGGATCAGCATTACGGTTGGTTCGAGTTGCTGGTGGAGCTCCAAGAGAAAGGCGCCGACGATCGACTGGTCGCACTTAATGCGCTTATCGAGGGAGACGCAACATATTTTCAGCTCGTTTATGTGCAGGAAATGTCCGATGAAGAACGTCGGAGTGTCGCTGAGGAATTTCTCGATTCGACGCCTGATTCTTCACCCGTTCCTCCGTGGGTTTTAGCGGACTTCACCTTTGCTTTTGACGCCGGCTTCGAATTCGTCCGCGAACTTGTCGACAACGGCGGAATTGCTTCTTTAGACCGGGCTTATCTTGACCTTCCCACTTCAAGTGAACAGATATTGCACCCGGGTCGGTATCGGCGATCCGAGACGCCGATGGACCTAGGTTCTATAAACGCCAACATTGGTGGATACGAACTTGTCGCTTCGGCGGTATTAGGAGAGTGGGGATTACGTCAACTTATTGGGGAGACGATGCTTCCCGGCATGGCCACTCAGACAATTGATGGTTGGGGAGGCGACAGTTACGTAGTTTTGGAAAACGAAGAAGATGAGACGGTGTTCGTAATGGTCTATTTGGGGGATACCGAAAGCGACACCGAAGAGGTTACCCAAGCCTTCATTGACTTCGCGGAAGATGACTTGAAGCTGGGAAGTGGCTCTCGTTTCCAAGGTGGTCAAGCATATTCTCGTAGCGGCCGTCCTTGGATGTTCGTGGATCGAGAAGCATCGGGTTTGCTGGTAATCCTCTCTACAAAACGTAATGTAGGTCGGGATCTTGCCCAAATCCTTTCTCCGCCTTGATCGAGAGTTGTCGTGATCACTTTCAGCACGCGGGCTACTCCGCGAAGTTGCAGAGCAACTGAAGAGCCACCGCGCGTTTATCGCGCATCAAATAGCAGGGGCGCGGTTTAGCCCCGCCCAGCGTTTGGACGACGGCCGTGGTTTGCTTTTTTGCGACGGGCACGTAGCTTGCGTCGTTTTGCTTTTGCCATAGTGGCGGAGATCGTACCAGCCTTGACTTGACAAGAGTTGAGATCCGGTAGATGCGGTGGCAGTCGTGGCCGGATGTAAGGATGACAGAAGACGAGTGTTGATTCTGAGAAAAATTTTGTTACCACAAACAGTTGGCTAACCCTCTCTCACTGTTTGTAATGAGATGATCGGCATCTTGGTCTCTAACCTAGATGTGTGACTGGCCGACTCGTGATATGTGCGACGCCGATTGGCAATCTCAACGATGTTTCCCCTCGGCTTCGCGAGACGTTTGAGGCCGTCGATATTGTCTATGCCGAGGACACACGCAGAACTCGCATACTTCTGGATTATCTGGGAGTTTCTGTTCCCCTTCGATCGTATTTTGTTGGCAATGAGGAAGTGCGAAGCGTCGAACTAGAAGATCGATTGCGTTCTGGGTCCATGGTTGCTCTTGTCAGTGATGC
>CAJWGC010000096.1 GCA_913031525.1 uncultured Acidimicrobiia bacterium
AAAAGGAAGATAGGTGAGCGAAAAGCCCTCCTGTTCCTTAAAACTCGCTCTATGGCGCTGCCGTACTGTTTCTACGTTCTCGTAATCAACTTCGACCGAGGTCCATACATGTGCCGCAGTTTGCTTGGCGTGAACCATGTTCTTAGCAATGGTACGACGCAGACGCGAGAGTTTGACCACCTTGTCCGCTGACTGAATCTGGGAATCTGAATGCTCAGAAACAACTTCTTGAGCGACCTCGGCTCCGGTCTCTCCAGATCGACCTGAGTCGATGAAATCCATCACATCCTTTCGGGTGATGCGTCCCTCCGAACCAGTCCCCGGAACAAGGTCAAGATCAATATTGTGATCAGCAACGAGCTTACGAACGACCGGAGAAAGCAATCCCCTACGAGAAGGGCCAGTCTTGGCTACAGGTACATCAACCGTTGGCGTCGGACTCAACGGCTCGGGAGCAGGAGATTCATCCTCAATCGATTCAAGCTCAAGAGACTGCTCCTCAGGAGTCGCCAGATCTACAACTTCGCCCTCTTCTTCTCGGCTTGCTATAACAACGAGTGGCGTACCGACAGCAACGGTCTCTCCTTCAGGAACGAGGATCTCACTAACTACACCCGATGCAGGAGAAGGAATCTCCGTATCAACCTTGTCAGTCGATATCTCGAGCAATACTTCGTCTTCAACGACCTGATCGCCAGGCTGTTTCGCCCAGCTCAGAATCGTGCCTTCTGTGACCGTCTCGCCCAATTGAGGCATGCTGACCGTTATCGCCATTCTTTGCGTACTCCTCCTAATCGCCTAAAAGATAGCTATACATCCTTCACATCTGACATCGCCTCTAGTGGAGACTCCTTCCGGCGAGAGCCAGCAATGTTTCTCCTACTGATTCGGCCACTGTTGGATGAGCGTGGATATACGCAGCAGCCTCAGCAGGCAACGACTCCCAAGCAACTGCGTACATGAGCTCGTGAATCATCTCTCCCGCTGCAGGACCCGCGATCGTCGCTCCAAGAATCGAGCCGCCGTCTTCGGCAATCACCTTTGTCATACCATTCGTCTTGTCTTGGATCAACGCTCGGCCAACGCCGCCCATTGAATGGCGGCTGGCAACGACCGCGTAGCCGGCTTCCTCGGCCTCCGATTGGGTTAACCCGACCGACGCGATCTCAGGATGGGAGTACACGACCACGGGGATCGCTCGATAGTCGACTGGCTGGGTATCCCCTGTCGCGATGTGCGTTATGGCCGCGATTCCCTCAGCGAATCCAGCATGAGCTAGCTGAGGGGTTCCAGCCACAACATCGCCAACAGCGTAGATGTTGGGAACCGCCGTTTGCATCGTGGCAAGGTCCGCAACGATGAAGCCTCGTTCGATCTTCACTCCTGCAGCCCTCAGACCCATATTGGCAACAACTGGCGCTCGTCCGACAGCAACAAGAACAACATCTACCTCGACGGAATCTGCGCCAAAAGGAACGATAATCCCTGCATCGGTAATCATGGGTGGATCTACAGCGACACCCGTCCTGATCGCCACTTTCTTCTTACGAAACGTCCGAGCAAGAACTTTCACTGCATCGGGATCAATACCTGAAAGAAGTTGATCCAATGCTTCGAAGACGTGCACTTCAGAACCGAAGTCAGAAAGCAGCGAAGCGAACTCACATCCGATAACCCCTCCTCCGATGATCGCGACTCGTTCTGGTTGTTCAGTCCAGTCAAGAGCCTCGTTGCTGCTGATAATCCTCGTTCCATCAAAATCGTATCCGGGAATTGATCGCGGTACAGCTCCAGTGGCGACGACAACGTTACGAGCTTCTAGCACAATCGAAGTCCCATCAGCGCAATCCACAGCAACACCGGCCTCTACCAACCTGCCGAACCCGTCGAAGATCTTGACATCGCGGCTTTTAAGAAGACCCGTCACGCCGCGCACCAAACGATCGACCACGTCGTTTTTACGAGCAAGGGCCGCTTGCCAGTTAATTTCCGGCGGTGAAGACACCACGCCGAAATCGCCCGCTCGACGAACTGTGTCGAAAACATCTGCGGCGTGTAGCCAGGTTTTGGCCGGGATGCAGCCGCGATTAAGGCAGGCGCCTCCCAAAATATCCTTTTCGACCAGCGCGACCTCAAGGCCAAAATTATGGGCGTAAAGAGCCGCGGCATACCCGCCGGGTCCTCCGCCGATAATAACTACGTCGTACAAACATCCTCCAAGTTCCGGATCCAGGGAAAAGCGAGGTTAGCGTTTATCAACCACCATCAACTCAACATAGCTAGCATTCCCGAGTGCAGACTCGCTATCTGATACTCGCCGCGCTCATCACCGGCTTGGCCATTCTCGCCGCCGGAGCTGCCTGGTTCTCCGAGTTCTAAATACCACGTGGATTCCATACGAATACCTGTCAATAACGAAGTGAACCTCGAGGCTCGATGGGATCGGCCTTCGAATCCCACCGGTGCAGTTGTGTTATGCCATCCCAACCCTCGCCAAAGAGGAACGATGACCGCACCTCTGCTGGCAAAAATCACCAATTTCCTAGTGGAACACGACCTTGCAGTTCTCCGATTCAACTTTCGTGGTGTAAAAGATTCAACCGGAGATTGGGATCGAGGCCATGGAGAAGTAAACGATGTAGCTGCCGCGGTATCGGTGGCCCAAAGAACATACTCCGATCTTCCACTGAACGTTGTTGGATGGTCTTTCGGTGCGGTGGTATCGCTGAAATGGACTATTCGTGATCGAACGAGAATCCCGTGGGTGGGAATCGCTCCTCCAATAGGCCGCTTCGGTTCAGTTCGCGTTCCCATGCCAAAGGATCTTCCCCTGACGAAACGCACCTTTATCGTCGGAACGCGAGATCAGTTCATCACCGTAAAGGAAATCGAGGCTTACGCCGCGGCAGCGAAAAGTACGGTCCACGTGATCAAGGGCAGTGACCACTTTTTCCATTTTCGGGAGAAGCGTTTAACCGAGATTATTCTCGACAGTATCTGTCCAGCCTGCTCTCAACACGGCGAGCGCACTTCCGGGTTCTCTTCTTAGCTCTCCAAGATGGGCGCCAGGTCGACACAAACCCGGTGAGCACGAAAAAGATTAGAGAACGTTGCTCCCGAAGGAGTTTCGCTAGAACGAAATACTGCTACCTATCGTTTTCGTGCACCTGAGCACCCACAGCACCAATCGAAACGAGGAATTCTCGCTGGTAATTGAGCACCTCGAGAACCAAATCTCCGTCGTACGCATAGCCTAGAGAGAAGGCCTGATCCTGAACATACTGAGCCGCCTCTATTCCACCGGCGACCGGAGGCTGACCTCTTCCGATACGGATCTTGGGATCCTGGAGATAGCGAACACTCCATTCCAAGATGCGACGCACATCAGACGCTTTCAGGGCTTGAGAAGTACGCTCACTCAAGTTCATCCGAACGAATTCAATAGACTCTTCGACACCGTACAAAATCCCTAGCTCTTCGGGCCGTCGACGTTCCTGCCATAAAACGGCAATGGCGACTGCGGCGAGAACGAAGAACCCGGCAAGAGCAAAAAAAGTCGATAACACCTAACGATCGTACCGGAAAAGAACTCGTATCGCGCCCCAAGATGGATCTTGGAATGGGCGACTCGATTGTCGCCAGCCGAGGACAATCAGCATTTCCGGCATGTAGCTACCTTTTCAAAGATTCACTAGTCTCGCACTATGTCTGATCCTCTTCTCGCCATTGACGATCTTCATGTTTCAACAGAAGATACGGAAATACTCCGCGGTATCTCCCTTACGATCAACCGAGGTGAAATTCACGTTGTGATGGGGCCCAATGGATCCGGGAAATCAACTTTGGCAAACGTTCTACTGGGTCATCCCGGATACAAAGCGACCAGAGGGCAAATCCTCTTCAAAGGAGAGGACATCATCGAATTATCCTCTGACAAGCGAGGTAGGGCCGGAATGTTCCTCGGTTTCCAATACCCAGAAGAGATTCCCGGAGTATCTGTAGTCAACTTCCTCCGGACTGCTCTATCGAATAGAACCGGGATCGACTACACAGTGCTCGAGATTCGGTTAAAGGTGATAGACGCGATGCGCGAATTGGGCATGGATCCTTCTTTCGCTGACCGCTACCTCAACGAGGGTTTTTCTGGAGGCGAGCGTAAACGCAACGAAATTTTGCAGATGACCGTCCTCGAACCCGATCTCGCCATTCTCGATGAAACTGACTCTGGGCTAGACATTGACGCTCTCCGCGCTGTCGCTGACGGCGTCACGCGTCTTGCAGATAAATCCAGGTCCTACTTGATTATCACGCATTATCAGCGAATGCTGGAGTACGTTCGTCCTCACATTGTCCATGTGCTGGTCGATGGCCGAATCGTTGCCACCGGAGGAGCCGAGCTTGCGGATAGGATTGAATCATCTGGATACGACGACTACCGGACCAAAGTATCTGATCGGACAGTATGAGTTTCGACGCAGCCGCAATTCGCAAGGACTTTCCGATACTCGACCGCTCGGTCAATGGGAAACCGCTTGTATATATTGACTCAGCCGCGACCACCCAAAAACCGACAGCTGTTATCGATGCTATCTCCGACTACTACCAGCGAATTAACGCCAACGTACATCGCGGGGCGTACACGCTCGCCGACGAAGCTACGACAGCCTACGAAGACGCCCGGACGAAGGTAGCGGGATTGATCGGCGCTCGCCGCGAAGAAGTGATTTTCACCAGAGGAACCACTACATCAATCAATCATGTCGCAATCGGATGGGCAATGAGGCGTCTCCGCCCGGGAGACAAGATTCTGCTTACAATTCTAGAGCACCACTCGAACGTGGTTCCTTGGCAGCTGGTTGCTGACATCACCGGAGCCCAACTTGTCTACCTCGA
>CAJWGC010000097.1 GCA_913031525.1 uncultured Acidimicrobiia bacterium
GTCAGTCAAATCTTATTAGATCCAAATATAGGTATTTTTATATAAGCGCCGCAGGCGATTTCTTTTGGTGTTTTTTTAGGGTCAACCGAAGGGATTTTCGCATAGGGGCGACTTTCATGGTTTTTTCCTCCGTTTCGGGTACTGCCGGATCATGGTGATGGCGTTAATGGTGCATCAGCTATGTCGCTTCGGTAGTGCTTTCCGTAGAAGTCAATCTTGTCGGCAGCTCTATAGGCTGTCGCTCTAGCTGTTGCGAGGTCAGGGCCGGTACCGACGACGTTTAACACTCTTCCTCCAGCAGTGATCAGTCCATTCTCATTGAGGGATTCGGCTGTTCCTGCCTGAAATACCAGAACGTGCTGATCGGCGAGCGCTTTGTCAATCCCAGTGATAGCGTCGCCAGTTCTGGCTTTGTCGGGATAGCCGGATGCAGCGAGAACTACGTTGACCACCGCCTTGTCGGTGATGCGTAGTGGTTTGTCGGGGAGACATCCTGTAGCGGCTGCTCCAAGTATATCGAGAAGGTCTTCGTCGAGGCGCGGAAGGACTACCTGGGTTTCGGGATCGCCCAGTCGGCAGTTGAACTCGAGGACTTGAGGTCCCTGGTCAGTCAAGACGATTCCAGCGTAAAGGAAACCGCGGTATGGGATGCCTTCTTGAGCAAGAGTGGAGAGAACCGGTTTGATGATTTCTTCCATAACGTTATCGACGAGTTTGTTTGGTATGTCGACCGGCGAGTAGCACCCCATGCCGCCTGTGTTGGGTCCTTGGTCTCCGTCACTGACCCTTTTGTAGTCGCGAGCCACGGGAAAGGGTATCGCTCGTGTTCCGTCGCAGAGAGCGATGACAGAAAGTTCTGGACCCTCTAAGTAGCCTTCGACGACGATTTTCTTTCCTGCCTCGCCGATTCTTCCCTCTAGACAGAACCGAGCCCAGCGTATGGCTGTTTCTCGATTGTCTGTTACCAGAACTCCCTTGCCGGCAGCGAGGCCGTCAGCTTTAACAACGAAAGGACCTTCGGCCTTCGCAAGATGAGCTTCGGCAGCGTCGGGATCTAGGAAAGTCCGAGCGGCTGCTGTTGCCACTCCTGCTTGAGTCATGATTTGCTTGGCGTACGATTTAGATGCTTCAAGTTGAGCCGCGGCTGCCACCGGTCCGCAGACGGCGATGCCTCGATTTGATACTTCATCTGCAACGCCAGCAGCCAGCGGCGCCTCGGGGCCAACAATCACCAGATCGGCGCGGTATGTCTCTGCAGCAGTTGCAACGGCCGTTGTGTTAGATAGATCAAGGTTCTGGAGAACAGGCCCTAATTCGATGAGACCCGGGTTGCCAGGGGCTGATACGAGCAGGTCGAGCTTGTTGCTCTGCGCCAGCTTCCATCCGAGCGCGTGCTCGCGTCCGCCGTTGCCTAGAAGAAGGACGCGCATCGCCGTGCTCAGTCGCGAAACAGTGTTGCGGATCGAGAAGGACCGACCGAAATGATGCTCACACCAATCCCGGTGTGTTCCTCGATGTACTGGATGTACTGACGTGCCTCTTTAGGTAGGTCTTTGAACTGACGGACTGAAGAGATATCTTCATTCCACCCAGGAAATTCTTCGTAGACCGGCTGGCATTTATAGAGAGTTCTCTGTTGGCGAGGGAATTCCTCGTGACGTTCGCCCAGAGCGTCATAGCCGACGCACACGCGGATCTTGTCGAAATGTGATAAAACGTCGAGCTTGGTGAGCGCAATATCGGTGAGGCCATTCACGCGCACTGCATATCGTAGAGCGACCATGTCTAGCCAGCCGCATCGGCGCCGCCTTCCGGTGACTGTGCCGTACTCGCCACCGATTGCGACCATTTTGTCTCCGATTTCGTCTTGTAGCTCAGTGGGGAAGGGGCCGGATCCGACACGCGAGATATAGGCCTTGGCGACGCCAAGTACTCGGTCAATCGATTTCGGGCCGATCCCCGCTCCTATGGTCGCGCCACCGGCCGTCGGGCTTGAAGAAGTCACGAATGGGTAGGTGCCGTGATCAATATCGAGCAGTGTTCCTTGAGCTCCTTCGAGGATTACTTGCTTACCTTCGTTGATTGCTTCCCATATGAGTAATGAAGTATCAGCGACGTAAGGCCGCAGTTCGTCGGCATAGTGGAGGTATTCGTCGATAATTGGATCTGCCAACATTTCAAGCTGGTTGTAGATCTTGACAAGCAACTTGTTTTTATTCTTCAGGGCAGTCTCGAGCTTTTGAGTAAATATCTTCGGGTCAAACAGATCTTGTAGCCGAATGCCGTGACGAGAGAACTTATCTTGGTAAGCCGGGCCTATCCCGCGCTTGGTTGTTCCGATCTGCTGTCGACCGAGGTATCGCTCTATGGCAGCATCAAGCTTGCGGTGGTAAGGCATGATGAGATGAGCATTGCCCGAGATGCGCAGGCGAGATGTATCGACTCCTCGGCTTCTTAGCATTGCCATCTCTTCCAGCAGTACCGCTGGATCCACCACGCAACCATTACCAATGACTGGGGTTACCTGGGGAGACAGAACACCACTCGGTATGAGCGTCAATGCGAAGCGTTCTTTTCCTACAACAACAGTATGGCCAGCGTTGTTGCCACCTTGGTAGCGCATTACAAGATCGGCTGAATCAGATAGTAGATCAGTGATCTTGCCTTTTCCCTCGTCGCCCCACTGGGTTCCGACTACCACCGTCACTGGCATTTATTTCTCCGTACGAGACTCTTCCGAGTGTAGAGCGACGCGAAGGTCGCAAATTGTGGCACTTCCAAGAAGCATCCAAGGGCCGATCATTTCACGATCCATTTTGCTTCTGTCGATTGGCTGGGGTTAGGCTCCTGCGCCGGTTAATCTTAGCCTGAATTCGGAGCTTCGGAGTTACGTCGCAAGTGGAAGATCGAACAGTTCTCAGGCGGGCAGCACAGCCCATTCAAGGTACTCTCACTGTTCTCGCTCAGTCTGACTCTCCAGCGATTCGAACTGAAGCCGTTCACTTTTCGACGACGGATTCTATGGAGTTTTGGGATCTCACTGATATCGTGCGTGACGTAGTCGTACGATCTCGCGTGCGTCACGGGCAGGTAACTGTTGGCACACCTCACACGACAACGTCGATTGTGATCAATGAATCAGAGACCGGTTTCCACAATGATTTTCGCCAACTCAGCGATGTTCTCATTCCGGTTGATGTTTACTACGAGCACGACGATCTCGCGATTCGCACCGAGAACGTTCAGGAAGACGAGTACGTCAACGGTCACGCGCACTGCCGACAGCTCCTGATAGGTCAATCTTCAGTCACTCTTCCAGTAGTAGAGGGAGAAGTTCTTCTTGGGCAGTGGCAGAAGGTGATGTTTGTCGAACTTGACCAGGCCAGAGACCGTCGCGCTTTCGTGCACGCCCAAGGTATTTAGTGAGCCTCCTTTTTGTATCGCGGGATTTAGGTTTGGTATGTGCTACCTAATAGTTCGGAAGCGGACTTAGCCGATAAGTAGCCGATATTGGGTGCAAGTGACGTTTTGTAGCTTGCTTATGCCGAGTATTTCTGCTGAATCAGCTCAACTAAATGGGACGCAGGTCGTCCCAGCGATCTCCCATGGCAAGATCTATAACTGTCCAGGCCATTGCGATCGCGCCATCGTCGATAGCTCGCTCTCCTTGGGAAGTGATCGTATGAGCAGCGAAATCGCGCTGATGGTTGGTAGCAGGGCTGCTCTGGATGTCCAGCATCGGGTGAATGGTGGGTACTACGTGGCTCACATTGCCCATATCCGTGGAACCTCCCCATGGGGCGAAACTGTCAAGACCCGCCATGGGTCTTCCTAGTTCCTCCGAATTTGCTAAGTAGAGCTCAGCCATTAACGGATCGGTAATCATTTCTCGGGTTGTGTTTCCCATTTCTTCTATTGAGTAATTGCATCCTGTTGCCAGAGCTGCAGCTTTGAAGCAGGCCTCGAATTTTTCCGTCAGCTCGTCGAGTCGCGCTAGATCCAGCGAGCGGACATACCACACCATCGCTGTGTGGTCTGGGACGATGTTCGGTGCGGCTCCTCCGTCAGTGATGATTCCATGAACGCGATCTGTAGCCAGCATCGTTTGGCGCATTGTGGAAATATTGACATATGCTTGAACTGCAGCATCGAGAGCGTTCACTCCCTTGTGAGGCGCAGCCCCAGCGTGAGATTCGAGGCCTTGGAACTCCACTTTGAAGTGCTTGACGGCAAGGAATTTTGCAGCAACCTCATCGTTAGTTGAAGGGTGGATCATCATTGCTGCGGCGACGTTTTCGAAAGCACCAGCTCTGATTAGGTCTACCTTTCCTCCATGGCCTTCTTCAGCGGGGGTACCTAGCACGCGGATCGTGATTCCAAGGTCTTTAGCGAGAGGAGCGAGGGCGATTCCGGCGCCACAAGCCGCGGCTGCGATGATGTTATGTCCGCACGCGTGTCCAATTTCTGGCAAGGCATCGTATTCTGCGCAGATAACCACTTCTGGTCCCTTGTCTCCGGCTACGGCGTCGAAGGCGGTCTCAAGCCCCCACGCGGGATAGGTCACTGCGAAGCCGTTCTTGTCGAGGAATTCGGCGAGGAGACGTGATGATTCGAATTCTCGAAGTCCCAGTTCAGGATTCTCGTACAGGTGGCGCGATATCGCTCGTAATTCTCCTGAAACGTCCTCATATCTTTTCTGGGCGACCGTTTTCGAATTCACCGGCCCTCCTTAGGGATCTGCTTTATAAGATTAATGCCGCAGTATTAAGACGGCTTGATAAGAGTCGCTACTGCGGTTCTTGGAGATAGGGAAAGTCGTTTCAGGCGGAGACTGACGAGAGTCGGAGGATCTTGCCA
>CAJWGC010000098.1 GCA_913031525.1 uncultured Acidimicrobiia bacterium
CTACAGGCAGTCAGCAACCGTCGACACTGTCTATATTGACGGAGAAGTTGTGCTTGAAGACGGACGGTTCACGCGGTTTAATCCTGACGAGGTTTATGCGATGCTCGATGAGGTAGCAGCACGGTTTGAATCTATGGTCGGGCCTTCCCGTTTCGCGAAATGGCCTCTTGTGACATGACCGCTGCTCATCAAGATTTGCATGCCGCGGATGCGGAGATCGTTCTACGCCACGGTCACATCATCACTATGGATCCTGAACGCCGTATTTTGCTTGACGGTTCGATTGCAATTGGTAATGGGCGAATCCTCGGAATAGGACCTGATGACGAGATTCCCGTATCTGAAAGTTCGATGGTGCGTGATCTAAAGGGTGCTCTTGTGCATCCGGGGTTCATCGACGCTCATGTCCATGTCAATAGTCAAGAGTTGATTCGCGGTTTTGCACCCAAACACACTGCTGACTGGAGTGATCTCGAGTTGGCCTTGTGGGATGCAAACTCGCCGGAGATGGACTACTTGGGCACCCTCATTTCATCTATGGAGATGATCGCCAACGGCACAACGATGTTTGCTGATACTGGAAGTGCGTTTTGGCTAGCGGATGAGGTGCGTGCTCTTGAGATGGTCGGGATTCGAGGCTTCCCTGGCAATTTTCTTATCGACGGAAATCTTGAAGTGGCCGCTGAAGAGCTCGAAGATCCTCGGTTCGGCTCGATGCCTCAATCGGAGATTGACATCCTTGGGGTATCTACAGATGTTGCACTCGAACGACTTCAACGCCAGATTGAGGATTATCCGTTTAACAGTGAGCGACGAGTTCGAGGAGTTGTCAACCTTTTCGGCAGCGGGAGAAATACGGACAAACTGCTGATTCGTGCCAGGCAATTGGCTGACGAGTATCGCGTTCCCATGATTATGCATCAGTCTTGGGGACCTGAAGAAGTCAGCGCGTCGATTGAGGAGCACGGTAAGCGACCACTTGAACACCTTGCTGACTTAGGGATCCTTGGACCGGGACTCACGCTTGTACACATGATCCATCTTGACGATCATGAGTTAGAACTGGTGATCGAATCGGGTACCCGTATCGTTCACTGTCCTACAGCTTCTGTGCGTCGGGGAATGGGAGCTCTGAGAAAGGGTCATTTTCCAGAGATGATCTCTTCCGGCTCCAAGGTGGCTTTCGGATCCGATGGTGTGAGTGGACGCCGCGATGTCGGACGGCAAATGTACCTTGCCGCGGTTGGGTTTCGTGAGGTTCGTAACGAGATTCCGGTCTTCACTGGAGAGAAGGTCCTGGAGATGGCAACCTTGCATGGTGCTGCAGCGGTGGGTATGGAAGACGAGATTGGTTCGCTGGAGGTCGGTAAACGGGCTGACATTGTTATTCATGCTCTTGATCGACCGGAAGCACATCCCAGGTTCCAGGACCCTGTTGACAGTTTGGTGTTCTATCGGCAGTCGCGCACAGTCGATACAGTTTTTATAGGCGGAGAAGCTGTGTATGACAATGGTTGCTTTACGCGTTTTGATGCGGATGAGGCGTATCGCAAGATTGACGATGCGGCTTCACGTTTTGAAAACACAGTAGGCGCGAGCAGCTTTGCTACCTGGCCAATTGTTGGTGCGAGATCTCGCGGGAAGTGAGAGATGGACCCAGCCAAAGTTGTGATCGTGGGTGGCGGACATAACGGGCTTGTAACGGCGTTTTATCTAGCACGAGCTGGTATGCGCGTAGAAGTTCTTGAGGCGAGAAACAACGTGGGTGGCGCTGTCGCCACGGAAGAACTCATTCCCGGGTTTCGTTTTTCGACGTGCGCGTTTCGACTGTGGGGCCTTCGGAAACCAGTGATCGAGGATATGCGGCTTGCTGATCGAGTAACCGTCCGCAAACCAGAGGCTGTGTTGCGGCTCTATCCAGAAGATCGCTCTCTTCGGCAATGGAGCGATCTGTCTCGGACTGCTGCAGAACTCGAATCTTTTTCTCCGGGCTCTTCGGCTCGTTTGCTTGATTGGTCGATGTTTTGGGAGCAAGCGGGTTCTCTATATGAGCCGTTTGTATTGCGTGAACCTCCATCTGAAAAGGAGCTGCGCGAACGGTCGGTCGAGATAGGAGAACCGGGTCTATATGACGTCTTACGGACGACAAACATGGTATCTCTAGTCCAAGACCACTTTTCCGATGAGGCTGTCCAGGGTGCTTACATAGCAGCTCCGGCCGATCCGAGGCAGCCTGGATCACCTCTTGAAACTGCTTGGGCTTCTATTCCGTTGGAGGAAGATTGGGCTGGCTTGCCGGTCGGTGGCATGGGGGCACTCTCTTCGGCAATGGCTGCCGCGGCTGTCGAGTCGGGAGCTGTCATTAAGACTGAATCTCCAGTAAAGCGGATTCTGGTAGATGATGAGGGATTAGCCGTCGGTGTGGAGTTGCAAGATGGGAGTTGCCTCGATTCGGATATCGTTGTGTCTAACTTGAGTCCCCGGGCGACGTACACGCGGCTCGTTGATTCTGGTGCGTTAGATCCCCAATTCCTCAAACGTGTGAATGGGATTTTGAGCACCATTGGCTACCTTAAGTTTCATGCTGGCCTTCGAGAACCAATGGATCTCTCGCGTTATTTAGGTCCCGATTACGATCCCAATGCTGCTTCTTATATGAGGATTACGCGATCAATATCCCATTACGTTTCGGCCTGGGAGGATTCTGCAGCCGGGCGGCCAGCCCGGGACCCGGTCATACAACTGGGGACACACAGTGTGCTTGATCCAGCAAGTGCTCCGCCGGGAGGCCACGCGGTGTCCGCTCTAGTTGCTTTTGCGCCACCAGAGCTAGAGGAAGGGACTTGGGATGATATCCGGACTTCTGCTGCAGAGAGTGTGATCGATCGAATTACTGAGTACGTACCTAACTTCCGAGAGGCACTCGTCGATTACGTTATGTTTACGCCGACTGATCTTGAAAACAGGTTGGGGATGCTGCAGGGCGATATCCACCACGGTGATCATCTGCCGGGCCAGTTTTTCATCGGTAGACCGTTTCCCGGCTCAGGAGGATGGAGAAGCCCAATTTCTGGGCTTTACCTATGCGGAGCTGGCACGCATCCCGGTGGTGAGGTGTCTGGATCGCCTGGCTACAACTGCGCTGCGGCGATTCTTTCCGATCGGTGCCAGTAGTCGTAGAAGCTAGAGAGAATCGTTGAGCCAATGAAGGATCAACTTGATTCACGGATATTTGTTAAGGAGAGTTTAACTTAGACATCGCATTGATTGGAGGAGTCGGTTCGGGCATCAGCCGAGCGGGTAATCGAAAGCGCCTCGTAACGTCTTGTAGTGTTTCTCGTTCTGTAATGATCTCCGTCCTTGAGCCTGAAACCATCACAGTTGCTGGCCGAGGCATAGCGTTGAATTGCAGGCTCTTACTTTCGCAGTAGGCCCCAGTATCTAGGAACGCGATGATGTCGCCCCGTTCCACGCGAGGAAGCTGTACGTTGAGTGCGAGATTGCCGAACCAGCAGAGTGGGTCCCCCAGATTGACAGTCTCAGTGGGTTGCTCGTCGACTCGATCCGTTACGACCGGGTGGTAATAAAAACCGGAAGACAGGATGTTAAGTAGATGATTTTCGCTTGCATCGAGGCCAATCCAAGTTTGGTGAACGTCGGAGAACCATTTCCTGATGCCGACCTTTGTCAAGAGTATTCCTATATCAGAAGCAAGAGCGCGTCCGGGTTCTATCATTAGCCGAGGCTCGCCGAGATCATGTGTATGGAGGGCCTCGCGGAACAGCGAGGTCATTGTTTCGGCGAATTCTTCCGCAGTTGGAGAGCCGCGGTCGGCTCCCAGGGGACCGTGCCCTTCGGATCTTCCCCATGCAAATCCACCGCCAAAATCAAAGTATTCCGGTATCCAACCGAACCGATCTTTGAGCCGGACTGCGACTTCCATTTGGTCCTTCACAACTGCCTCGTGGATCTTGAGATCTGGTGCCCAACGGCCGACATGGTGGTGCAGTCCAACGAGTTCGGTTACTGGATTCTGGAGAACGCGCTCACATACTGTCTCGAGATCGTCAAGGGCAATCCCGAATTTGTTGATTTCGCGGACTCCTCGTCCAATTTTGATTCCGGGAGGCCAATCTGATTCCAGGTGATCGAGGTCGTGCAGCAACAATCGTGTCCGGAGTCCGATGCGGGCTCTTATTCCAGTGTCGTTAGCGACTCGGATTACATCTTCTAGTTCATCGGGAGCATCTAGATGTATCGCAGCACCAGCCTCGATGGCCATGCGGATCTCCTGGTCCTGTTTGTTGAATCCATTAAGGACCACTCGGTCAGGGTCGGTGCCGGCGAGAAGCGTTAGGTACAGTTCTCCCGGACCGAAGGCATCTCCTCCAGCTCCTGCCAGAGTAAAAACGCGCCTCACGGCAAGGTTGTTGTTAGCTTTTGTGGCGAAAAGGATTTCAGATCGGGGGTATCGCGACGTAAACGCCGCATGCCACCTTTTGACGTTGGCGTATATTTGGTTCTCGGAGATGACATAGACTGGAGTTCCGAATTTTTCAGCGAGTTGGGTGGCATCTACATCTTCGACCTGAAGGTGTCCTGATTCGTTAACTCCGATGTTTTCGTTGAAGGCACGAAAATAATTCTTTCCCATGAATGCTCTCCTGATGATCGTTCCGTCTCAGAATCATTGAGATTCTTTCTTTTTTTTTCTGGTACCACTT
>CAJWGC010000099.1 GCA_913031525.1 uncultured Acidimicrobiia bacterium
TGACGCCCGCCCGCCGGTAGTTCGCATGATGGACTACGGAAAATACAAGTATGAGCAGTCAGTAAGAGCTAGAGAGGCGCGAAAGAAGCAGTCCCGGACAGTCCTCAAGGAAGTGCAGTTCCGGCCGAAAATCGGTAAAAGTGATTTCGATGTTAAACGACGGCGCGTTGAGAAATTTCTTGGTGAGGGGGACAAGGTCAAGTTAACGATGCGTTTTAGAGGGCGTGAGGTCACACATCCGCAAATCGGAAAAGCAATTCTCGATAATCTCCTGGCCGCAGTAGATGACCTTGGTTCGGTAGAGAGTGGTCCGAAACTAGAAGGACGTCAGATGAATATGGTGCTGGCACCGCTTCCCAGGGCTCAGAGGGCTGCGGCTACCGAACGCCGAAGGCTCGAAGCACTGGGAGAAGACCAACCTGCTGGTTTGGAAGAAATTGGTGAAGGCGATACTGAGCCAAGCACGGCTACAAAATAGGAGTAGAGGTGCCGAAACAGAAAACACACAAAGGCGCGGCGAAGCGTTTCAAGGTGAGCGGATCCGGCAAGATCAGTCACCGGAAAGCTGGCCGAGTTCACAATCGTCACAAAAAAACTGGAAGACGGTGGCGCCGAGTCAACGGAGAAAGCACTCTCAAGGGCGCAAATGCCAAGCGCGCCTCCCGTCTCTTGGGAAAGTAGGGATCCCATGGCACGAGTTAAACGGTCGGTTCACGCAAAGAAGAAACGTCGCAAGGTTATGCAGCGTGCCTCCGGGTACACCGGTGCCAGAAGTCGGAGATATCGCACGGCTCGTGAGCAAACACTTCACTCTATGCAATACGCATATCGAGATCGGAAGGCCCGAAAAGGAGACTTTCGCAGACTATGGATAATGCGGATAAACGCCGCAGCTCGTCTTAACGGAACCACATATTCCAGATTGATCGCGGGCTTGAAAGCAGCTGACCTTGAGGTCGATCGTAAAATGCTCGCCGAGATAGCTGTTAACGACCCGGCGGCGTTCTCTCATCTTGTGGAAGTAGCGAACGCAGCCTCTCAGTGAGCTCTAACTGTTCGCCTAGATCTTGCGCTAAAAAGTTCGGAAGATCGATTCATCGGTTAGGAGTCTGTTGAACCGGATCTCTTCGCCGCGAAACCGTAGAGTGGCCTACGCGGCTGCGCTCCATCGTCGCAAGGAACGGCGCGCGCGAGGTCAAACGTTGATCGAAGGTCCGAACCTATTGTCGGCAGCGATCGACTCCAGGGTTTCTATTGAAATGGTTTACGCCACCGACGGAGATCGTAGGACGCAAACTTTGTGTCATGGGGAAGGTATTTCCTTGACATCGGTTTCTGAGCAAGTCATATCTCGAATATCCCAGACCGTGAATCCGCAGGGTCCTGTGGCCGTTATAAAGATACCGGAGGCGCCTGCGTTGAGATCGATGAACACATTGGTACTTGTTCGTGTCACTGATCCGGGCAATATGGGAACTCTGATACGTACTGCTGCGGCGTTCGGATTCGCTATTGCTGTGACCCCGAACGCGACCGATCCTTGGTCGCCAAAGGTTCTCCGAGCAGCTGCCGGTGCGAATTTCGCTGTACGGATATCATTAGTGCAAGAGGATCCAATTCCCGAACTGATAGAAGTGGGATTGCGTGTAGTAGCTACTCGATCCCATGGAGGAAGCTGGCCGTCCGAACGGTTAAATATGCATAGGGCAATACTCATTGGTAACGAAACCTACGGCCTGCCGGTTCAGTTTGTCGCTGCTGCTCACGAGACAATCACCATCCCTATTAGTGGTAACACCGAAAGTCTTAATGCTGCTGTGGCTGGAGCGATCATCATGTACGAAATGGCAACTTCGGGGATTGGCACGTGAGTTCTTCGTCTCACCGGGAAGATCTCGATATTGCTCTTGAGATGGCAGATGCGGCTGATGCGATTACGTCATCTTTTTTCAAGGATCAAAATCTGATGATTGAGACTAAGCCAGACATGACACCGGTAAGTGAGGCGGATCGATCTGTAGAGCGAGCTCTACGTGGTTTACTTTTCGCTCGCAGACCGGCGGACTCGATAACGGGTGAGGAGTACGGCACCGAGGGGGAAGGAGTTCGACAGTGGTTTATTGATCCTATCGACGGGACGAAAAACTATGTGCGAGGTATCCCTGTTTTTGCAACCTTGATCTCCCTAGTGATTGATCATTCTCCAGTGGTAGGTGTTGTTTCTGCTCCGGCGCTTTCTCGACGATGGCACGCGGTTTCAGGAGGAGGGGCGTATCTCAATGGAAGGCGAATAGGGGTATCGTCGGTCTCAAATCTGACTGATGCTCAGTTGTCGATCGGTGATGTGCGCAGTTTCGACAATGTGGGATTAAGCGGTGAATACGATCGCTTGGAATCACAAGTTTGGCGGGTTCGAGGATTTGGTGATTTTTGGTCCCATATGCTGGTTGCTGAGGGAGCTGTAGATATTGCGGTAGAGGCAATTGTGGCACCCTGGGATCTTGCTGCCCTGCAGGTCATTGTCCAAGAAGCAGGTGGTCGATTCACTGATTTTCAAGGTCGCAGTCGGTTCGATGGAGGCAATGCTGTGTCGAGCAACGGTGTTCTTCACGATGAAGTTTTGCGTTTGTTCAACCCTGATCAACTGAACTAACCCAGCGATAAGAGAGGGAACGGTTAGAGTGAACAACGTGAGAGAGCACGCTATTCACCGATTTAGTCTTTTCGCCACTCTTGAAATTTGGGCGAGCGAGCACGTGTAGAGCAACACATAAGCAGCTAGCGCCCGGAGTCAACCTCCGGGCTTTGTGTTTTCTGCACAAAATCCGAGCAATCAAACCGGGAGATACGATGAACAGGGCCGGAAACCTTATAGGTTCGACGGACTTACACGATTCCCTCGAAAATCTTCGAAATCGCGCGGCAAAGCGCATCGATTCGGCGGAATCGCTAGAAGAGCTAGCTGTTATCGAATCGGAGACGATAGGTAAGAAATCTCTGATAGCGAACGCCAGGCGAGAACTTAGGGGAATTGCCCCAGAGAAACGCCGAGAAATTGGCCAACTTATCAATGAAACTGCGAAATCGCTATCTGGGGGAATCGAAATTCGGAGAGTCGTCCTTAGATCGATGGTGGAAGAGTCGCGTCTAAGAGAGGACGCGGCTGATATGACTCTGCCTGGGCGAATCCCACTACGAGGGGCACCTCACCTGATTAGAGAAGTTATGAACGAGATCGTTGATATTTTTGTATCGATCGGATATTCGGTCATCACTGGCCCTGAAGCTGAGACGGATTACTACAGCTTCACCGCCCTAAACATCCCTCCTACGCATCCGGCTCGTCTTTCAACGGACACTTTGTACCTCGACTACGGGGACACACCGGAAGGGGTAAATTTACGCCCGCATACTTCGCCGATGCAGGTGCGGCACATGGAAAAGCATGACCCACCGGTATATGTAGTCGTACCGGGACGAGTATTCAGACGGGACGCTTTAGATCCGACGCATTCGCCGGTCTTTCATCAAGTTGAAGGACTTGCCGTGGATACCGATATTACTTTCGGAGACCTCAAAGGGACGCTGGCATATTTTGCACAGGAATTCTTTGGTGCCAAAACTAGAGTTAAATTCTTACCTTCTTATTTCCCGTTCACGGAACCATCAGCAGAGATGCACGCCTATGCAAATGGCCAATGGCTGGAACTTCTCGGTTGTGGAATGGTCAATCCTGCTGTTTACGAACATGTTGGGTACGACCCAGAGAAAGTGACAGGATTCGCCTTTGGTATGGGAGTCGATCGAATGGCGATGGTTCGTCACGGTGTGACTGACTTGCGGCATCTTTTCGACCCCGATATCCGTACGCTGGAACAGTTCCGATGAAGCTGACTCTTAACTGGCTGTCGGAGTTCGTTGAGATCCCTACGACTGATCCGGAAGAAATTCGCGATGTCTTGGAGAGCCTCGGGCATGAGATTGAGGAAATGAAACTGCTGGAACCGACATTCACCGATGTCGTTATAGGTCGAGTAGTCGGAATCTCAGATCATCCAGATGCTGACAAAGTCAGAATCTGCCGCGTGGATGTCGGATCAAAAGAAATATGGATTGTCTGTGGCGCATGGAATTTTGATGAAGACGCGGTTGTGCCGGTTGCGATTCCTGGGGCAGTGCTACAGGGAAATTACGAAATAGAGACCCGTCAAATTCGTGGCGTTGACTCAGAAGGAATGATCTGTTCTGAGCAGGAGTTGGGCATAGGAGATGAGTCCGATGGAATCATGACGCTTAACGAAGATTATCCGATGTCGTTTGAGCTGATTGGCGAGCAATTCAGCTCTATTCTGGAACTTCCCGATATTTACTACGACATTTCGATCACGCCGAATCGCCCTGATTGCATGTCGGTGCAAGGTTTGGCTCGAGAACTTGCAGCATATTTCGATACACCCCTTCGGATCCCGCCAATCGAGCTGACCGAAACGGAAAATCCTTCCTCTGTCGCACTAGAAATCGGCGACGCGCTTGCTTGTAGTCGCTTTGTTATTCGAGAAATGCAGGATGTAACGATAAAACCCTCCCCACACTGGATGCGTTGGCGGCTCTCTTTATCTGGAGTGCGGCCAATAAACAATGTGGTTGATGCCTCGAATTACGCCATGCTCGAAATGGGGCATCCGACACACGTATTCGATCGTGATA
>CAJWGC010000100.1 GCA_913031525.1 uncultured Acidimicrobiia bacterium
AAACAAAAAAGCGATATTTGGATCAGGAGGAGGCGCTGAGCTAGCCGCAGAACTCGGTGTGCCACTTCTCGGTAAAGTGCCGCTAGACCCCAATGTCGTGAGTGGAGGCGACAACGGAACGCCGGTGGTGCGATCCGTTCCTAATTCTCGTGCAGCACTCGCTCTCAGACAAGCTGCATTGGAAGTCACGACTCTATTGCCCGCGGCGGAGGACGACACTTGCACATCTCGAATCGCATTGCTGGCAGAACAAATGGCAAAATCGGAATAGAGGCCTGTCATCAATCTTCGCATCGATCCGATCAGTGGAGACCTCTAAGTTGTAGATCCCTGCAGAATCTCGACAGCAGCGCCAACCATCACCGCTTCATCTTCTGGTTGGGTGAGATGTAAGATCGATACCGGGCGTGTTTCGCATCGCATTCCGGTTCTCAAGAATGATGGGTCTTTTGCCTCACGAGATGGAAATCTCTCTAGGTCGAAGGAATGCTCAGTCCATCATCAGATGTCTCAAGGCGGCCTTCCTCAACTAATTTCACCAGTTGGACCTGAACCTGACGTTGAGCAGCAGCTTGGAGCATCGGATCCACTCCTGCGTAGACCACTTCGGTGATATCTTCGGAAGTGACTGCACCGCTGCGTACAGCAGCAACGATCTCGTACTCCCGCTCGATCCGGTGATTGATGTACTCGGTTATAGCAACGGACACATCATCAATTCGAGAACCGTGTCCTGGGTACAAATGAGCAGGGCGCAACCCAGCCATAAGTTTTAATGACTGCATATAGGCTGCAGCATCTTCTATAACGACAGTGGAACCTCCCATAACATGATCTCCGCTGAAGACAACGTCAGCAATTCGATAGCAGAGATGGTCAGCTGTATGGCCAGGGGTATGAATCGCAACAACATCCACCTCTCCCAGTGTGACAACCTGACCGTTAGTAAGCATTCGCGTAGGCTCAAATTCTGGTCCGGGGGCGTAACCCAAAACCTCAACACCTAGGGTTTGGCCAAGAATGTTGGCCGCCGGAGCATGATCGCGATGAGTATGGGTAACCATCACAGCGATCGGATCAAGTCCACCAAGCGCTATCTCAATAGCTTCAATGTGAACATCAATCACAGGTCCCGGATCGAGGACAATCGCCAGAGATGAATCCGAAAGTACATACGTATTGGTACCAGGCCCGGTGAAAAGACCAGGATTGGGAGCAAGTACTCGCTCAATTTTCATCGGAGATCACCTCGTCAATATATCCCTGTTGGATCAAGAAACGAGCGGATCGAGATATTTGCCTCATTCTGACCGAGTTGCCATCGAGATCGTCATAGCCCGGATCATCCGGGAGCAAGGCTTCTACACTTCCGTCTTCCAAAATTCTCCCACGAGCCATCACAGGGTGAACCTCTTCCACGCTCTGAGCGAATACAAGAAAATCGCCAACCCGTCGATACTCGTTGAACAGCTCGAGAACCTTGCTAGTCGGAAGCGCGAGAGTCATTCGTCCGACAGCAGCACTGTCTAATGCCTGTCTCGGAGTGATCCACTGAACAGCATCTAACTCTTCGGGGTTTGGGTCAGGACACATATCGCGCGAAGCGAGAACAGCGAAAAATCGAGTATCGAATCTAAGTGGAATAATCGTTGGCGTGATCCAATTAGAGAAGTAAGTGGTCTTGGCAATATCGAAATCCACAGCAGAATCGGCCATGACTGTGTAAACCTCGGCATCCTGGACACGCTCAATGGGAGGTACGAACAGCTCTGTCGTGATCCAAATATTCACTTCTTCCGCTAGCTCGCGCAGACCGGCTCGCGCCCACGCAATCTCAGATGGCCTAGTTGCATCATTTTTTTCGACAAAGCCGAGTGGCTCATCGAATTCTTCGACAACACCACCAGGAAAGACCCAAGCTCCGGCCATAAAACGAGCGCTAAGGCTACGTCGAACCATCAGGACTTCGAGGCCATCTAAGCCATCACGCAAAACGCAAATCGTGGCCGACGGCCGAGCCTCAACAATCACGAAATGATCGTGGTCTCAGAGTGAAAACGCGTCGACGCCCACCGCCTAACAGCTTCGCGTACTGAGGGAACCAGCAGCACGAATCCAATCAAGTCGGAGAAAAATCCAGGAGTAAGCAATAAGACCCCCGATATGAGGAGAATCACTCCGTGGACCAGAGAACGAGCGGGCAACATGCCTGCAGCGACATCGCGCCTGGCCTCAAAGAGAGTTGCTCTCCCTTGATAACTGACTAGCCATCCGCCCACTAACGCAGTGGAAACAACCAGCGTGACCGTATATCCAATGCCGATACGAGAGCCCACAATAACGAATAACAGCACCTCGACGCCCGGTACAATTAGCAAGAGAAAGAGCAAGCTTGGTCGAAGTCTCATCTGCCGAGAATACCTGGGTAGGTAGGCTGATCCACATGGATCTGCGCAACCTTCCGTCAGTCGACGTTCTTTCCAATCGACTCGCTGCCACATCGACTCGACCCCTTCCTCTTCCTTTGATAAAAGCGTTGGCGCGCGAAGCTATCGATCACACCCGTACAGAGATCAAAAAAGGAAGCGAATCCGATCCGTACCTTCGCGCGCGATCCAGCGTAGAACGCCTGGCGGCGTGCCGACCTACTCGAATCATTAACGCTACTGGAGTGCTCCTACATACCAATCTTGGGCGAGCACCCATTTCACGATTAGCAGCGGAGTCCGCAGCAGATCAGCACACCGGATACGGCAACCTCGAATTCGATCTCTCGACTGGCGTGCGTGGCGGTAGAGGCGCCTATATCGCAAATCTACTCACTTCTCTCACGGGAACAGAGGCAGCGTTTGTAGTTAACAACAATGCCGCAGCACTGCTGGTCTCCTTAGCCGCGTTAGCTGGAAGTGGGAACGCTCTCGTCTCCAGAGGAGAATTAATCGAAATCGGTGGTTCTTTCAGGCTCCCAGACCTTATGAAATCTAGCGGTACCCGTCTGATAGAAGTAGGCACGACTAATCGAACAAGGCTTGCCGACTATCAACAGAAAATCAACGAGGCAGCAGTTGTCCTAAAGGTCCATCCCTCGAACTACCGAATAGAAGGTTTCGCAGAGGAAGTCAGCTACAAGGAATTGGCTGGAATGACTAAGAAGTTTGGCGTCCCGATGATCGCTGACGTTGGGAGTGGACTGCTCGATAGCAGAACCCCCTGGCTTGATGGTCCTCCACCAACGTGGCTTGCTCAAGAGCCGGGTGTTCGCCAAACACTCGAAGCCGGCGCTGATTTGGTTCTCTTCAGCGGTGACAAGATGTTGGGTGGTCCACAAGCCGGAATCATTGTTGGACGCCACGACCTCATCGCACAAATTAAGAAACACCCAATTTCCAGAGCAGTTCGAATGGACGGGTCAAGTGCTGCTGCACTCGCAGCAACTCTCGAAGATTACGCATCCGGTGCGGCAATCCAGACACCCTTCTGGCAGATGGCGACTCTTGACTATGGAAACCTTGTTTCCCGCCACGAGTGGATCTTGTCGAAATCTGGTGTGTCAGGATCGGTCGTAGAGGCAAAATCGGTGCCCGGAGCTGGCTCGGCTCCCGGAGAAGGCATCCCGTCTCCAGCCCTATCGATCGCCGGGGATCCAGATACTGTGTGGAAAAATCTCATTGGAGTCTCACCTCCGATTGTCGGACGTCGCCGTGAAGGTACTCTGCAAATTGATCTGCGCACCGTCGATCCCGATGACGACGAAATCATTACAGCAGCACTTCGTCAGCTCTTCTGAGCGATGCCCATTATCGGCACAGCAGGCCACGTAGACCACGGGAAATCTACTCTGATCAAGGCCCTCACAGGAAAAGATCCCGATCGATGGCAGGAAGAGAAAGAGCGCGGACTAACAATCGATCTTGGCTTCGCTTGGACCGAGTTGCGACCCGGAATGACCACCGGATTTGTCGATGTTCCCGGCCACGAGCGCTTTATGAAAAATATGCTGGCAGGAGTAGGCGCTTTAGACGCTGCCCTACTCGTAGTTGCCGCGGATCAAGGATGGATGCCACAGACGGAAGAGCACTTTTCGGTTTTAAAGTTGCTCGGCATAAAGCACGGAGTCATCGCACTCACACGATCGGATCTCGCGAGCAAAGACACACTTGAACTGGTTCAGCTCGAATTAGAGGAAAGAATCGCAGCGACGCTTCTCCAGAGTTGGCCGGTGGTCATAACATCCGCTGTGACTGGAGCCGGGATTGACCTCCTACGTAAAGCACTTGCCAATACACTCGAACGCTCTGGCACACCACAGGATCGTGGAAGACCCCGACTTTGGATTGATCGATCGTTCTCTATATCGGGAACCGGACTGGTCGTCACCGGAACCCTCACAGGAGGAATCGTTCATCAGGACATGGAGCTCAATCTTTTTCCAGGTAGCGCAACAGTCCGAGTAAGAGGGTTACAGATCTACGAACGTGAAGTCGAATCTGTTCAGCCAGGAACTCGAGTAGCAATCAACCTCGCTGGCCTCGAACGCGAGGACGTCACGAGAGGATCTCTCCTTGCCGCGGTGGGCCAAGCTAGAGAAAGCACCCAATTCCTGGTACAGATCCATACCGTTCGGTCAATCGGAATAAAAATCAGCAGTCGAGGA
>CAJWGC010000101.1 GCA_913031525.1 uncultured Acidimicrobiia bacterium
TCGCAGCAGCCCGCGGACTGCAAGCAGCCGACAACGCAGCGTTTGTAAAGTTTGCAATGAAAGAACTGGCTGCTTCTCTTGGGTTGACAGCTAGCTTCCTCGCCAAAACAGAGCCGTTGGAAGAAGGATCAAGCGGTCACATCCATCTCTCACTGTGGCGTGAAAGAAAGAATATCTTCGCCCCAGAAGAGACGTGTTCGGAGATGCCAGTAACCTGCATGAACACTATCGGCGGCATCCTCAAACATCTACCGGCTGCCTCGCTCCTTCTGAACCCCACTATTAATTCATACAAGCGCCTAGTCCCGGGATATTTTGCCCCTGTTAACGTCAGCTGGGGATACGAGAATCGCTCTACTTCCGTTAGGGCAATCAGAGGTACACAACCTTCTCGCTCCCGCTTAGAGTGCCGCCGCCCCGGAGCCGACGCTAATCCCTATCTAGCGCTAGCGGCTCTCTTGGCCTCAGCCTTGCTCGGAATCCAGGAAAGAACAGAACCACCTCTACCGGAGATTGGAGATGTCTCTGAACGAGTCGACTTGCCCCCCCTACCAAACTCTCTCGAGAGCGCTCTGGAAGCTTTCCGATCTGACGAGTCTCTCCGAGCAGCTCTTGGACATGAATTCAGTGACTATTTCGCGGTCTCTCGAGAGTGGGAATTGAAGGCTTGGCAACGTACCGTGACCGATTGGGAGAGAGAACGCTACATCCGAACTGTCTAAGCGTTAGCTACCAAGTCGCCTTAGCGTCAACAGGCCAGATATCTACAAGCGTGTCTCCACGAACTACATGAAACCAGTCGTACATGATGATCGTCTGATAGCAGTGCGGCGGGATTAGATCGACTACATCGCCTACGTCAAGATGGTCACTGGGATCGGCGAAATCAATTCGCCCCATATCATCCCCCACGACTGAGTAGACAGCACCTTCAGGGGCTCCACTCTGGATTACAGGATGGTTCATCCCTAATACAACGTCGACCTCTTTAAGGCCGGCATCGGTGACTACGAATCCCGGCTGAGCGTTTCCGATCACTGTAGATCGCACAAACAATGCTGGGGAGAACGGACGGGTATCGTCTCGACGCATGTCAACATCAAGGTAGTTACCGTCCATAACCACATAAGTACCAGCTTGGATCTCCGTTAGAACTCCTAACTCGTGATCGATGTCATGAGTCCCTGTTCCTCCACCAGAAACAATCTCTGGAGCGAGATCGAGGCTCTCAAGTCGTTCAACAGCACTCACAACTGGGTTGAGTACTTCTAGGCCGATCTTTCGTCGCTCTCCGAAATCACTCATAGACATGTGGCCTCCCCCATAACCTTGAACTCCGGCATACTCGAGTCCCTCCGTATCGACAATTTGGTGCACTAACTTCACCAGAATGTCCTCGTCAGCTATACCAGTCCGACGGCTACCCATCTCGATATCACCAAGGACCTTTATCGTTCGACCGGAACGCCGGGCAGCTTCGCCAAGTTGCGCAACATTGCCAGCATGATCTGCAACGACCGTCAGGCCTACAGCTCGCTCATTGAGAATCGCAAGTCGGTCCAGCTTGGGTGGTGTGACTACAGATGTGAAAAGCAGCACATCTTCGATATCCCCGTCAACCATAACCTCTGCTTCGTTCAAGGTCGCAACACACGTGCCATAGCCACCGGCAGCTACTTGACGACGTGTTATCTCAACCGATTTATGAATCTTGGCAACCGGCCGTACTAGGTAATCGTTGGCCGTTGCGTGAGCGGAAAGCGATGCGATATTGGAATCCATCGCATCTAGGTCGAGTATGAGCGCCGGAGTGCCCAACTCGTGCCGAGATCCGTCAACGCCAATCAAGTGTACGTTCGGTCCTCTTGGATTCATTCCGGTCGTCCTCCCATTCAGTCAATAAGGCAATGTACCTACATCAACCCATTTCATGCATGACATATTCAGTTCAATTGACCGGATCAAGTCCTAAATGACCTAAAACGACCGATTTGCTGGTAAAAGGTGGAGAGATTTCCGGCATCGAAAAAAACTTCAGCTTTTGGAACAAATAGCGCAAGGGATATAGCCCTGCAGCAAAGACCGCGTACTCTTCTACAATCTTTCCATGTCTGAATTAACAATCACGCCCGAGAAAATCGAGGATGCGGCCTCACGGTTACCTCCAGAAGTGCGCTATACCCCGCTAATTCCTGTTTCCAGAGGCTCCGAAGAAGTCGGCGAAGAAAAACTATTCGCTAAAGCAGAAAACCTCCAGATAACTGGTTCTTATAAACCTCGATCAGCATTTCACATCATCAACACTCTTACTTCGGAACAAAGAAAACGGGGATTAGTGCTGTCTTCATCTGGAAACTTCGCTCAAGCATTTGGCTATGCCAGTGCAGTGACTGGCGTCCCAGTTACCATTGTCATGCCAAATTTCACCGCCACCATAAAAGTAGAAGCGACTCGTCGTTATGGCGCAGAAGTGGTGCTCTGCGAAGGCTTCGAAAACCGCGAGCCGACGGTGGAAGAAATAGCTCTTGATCGCGGAATGATCGCTCTCAACACTTATGAGAACCCTGAAGTGATGATCGGTCACGGAAGCATTGGCCTAGAAATTGTAGAGCAGCTCCCGGAAGTAACGACGGTGCTAGTACCGATATCAAGTGGAGGACTTGTCTCCGGAGTTGCTGTCGCTGCTAAATCACGTAATCCCAATATCCGTGTAGTAGGAGTTCAGCCTCAGTACGCCAACGCGGCCTATGTCTCGTGGCAGAAAGGCAGAGTAACAACAATTGATCATTGGGATTCAATGGCCGATGCTCTCTCCGCGAGAAAGCCCGGGATCCTCCCATTCCGCCACCTGAAAGAATATCTCGACGACATTGTGTTGGTTTCGGAAAAGGACATCGCTCGAGCTTTTTCGACACTGTCTTTGCGCACAAAAATTATTGCTGAGCCAGGCGGAGCAGTAGCTACAGCAGCATTCTTATCGGGGATCGTATCCGATACCGACATCACGGTGGCAATAGTCTCGGGAGGCAATACAGATCTCGTTACGGTACGAAAGATGATGGACCTGGCAGAAAGTTAGCTCAAGAAAATTCAGGCATCACTTCTTCAGCGAAGAGCTTCATGGAGCGCCGCACGAGATGCTCGTCCATATCGCCAATGTCCATCTGGAAAAACACGTTAGGAACTCCAGACGCCTCGAGATCAGCCAAGTGCTTCCGGAGCGTATCCGGTGAACCTGCAAGCAACGTGTCACCAAGGTCTTCTTCCACCGAAGGCGGTGTGTTATACCCGGCAGGTAGCTTTTCCGCAGATAGAGAAGGATTCCATCGCTCACGGGCTTTCGTAGCATGCTCAAACTCACGCAGATGAGCGGCAGTACCAATTTCAATCGCTTCTTCATCTGTGGGAGCGAGACAGGCTCCTCGAGCTACCCAAGAACGGCTCATGCGCTGAGCAATTTCCTTGTCATCAAAACCAGCTTTCTTCATCTCGGCTTTATAGAGAGCAAAACGGTCAGCGATGAGACGGGATGGCGCTGACCCCATAAGAATCGGCCTTCCCAGGCGAGCCATCTCGGTTACTGAGGCCTGGCTCATTGCGGCGCGCACTAATTCGGGGTGCGGATCTCGGTAAGGCCGCGGCCTTATTTCGCCAAAACGAGATTGCCAGAATTTTCCTTCGTGCCTGACGTTCGTCTGTGTCCACGCTTTCAACAAGAGGTCCTCGGATTCAGCTGCCATATCGGCTCCATCCTCGATAGAAACTCCGTATCCGAGATATTCAAAGATGTTATAGAGCGAGCCACGGCCGGTACCGACGATAAGACGACCGCCGCTGAGTTGGTCAATGAGCGCTGTCTGTTCCGCAAGACGGACGGGATGATGCAGAGCAAGTTGAACAACCGCAAATCCGATCTCGATACTGGTTGTTTTCGCTGCTAGGGCAGCAGCGAAAACAACCGGATCGACATAAGCAGAAGATCCGTCAAAATGATGCTCTGCGAGAAATACAGCATCAAAGCCGAGCTCTTCAGCGAACTCTACCTGACGAAGCGTCTTGGAAATGACTTCCCCGTCGCGTTGCGAGTCCAAACTGACTGCGAAAATAAATAATCCGAAACGCATAACCGACATGCCAGCACGTCATTCCGTAATGTGCAACATGGAACGGAGCTGGCCCAGTAAAAATTCTTCTACTTATTCGAATCGCATCGGGTCAAGAGGACCAATGTCAACAGGCGGTAGCCGATCGACGGCAAGAGCAGCAACGACACTGCCGGTCAATAACGCCAGAGTGTTGCCCTGTCCGCCGTGACCAGTAGCGATAATCAACCCATCGACTCCTGGGACTGGTCCGATCAGAGGACGGCCATCAGGGGTAGAAGGGCGCAGTCCCGCCCAACAAGTTCGTACCGAAATCATGCGCAAGGCGGGCATCAAATCATACGCCGCATCTGCGACCTCCATAGATCTGACAGGATCGATTTCGACATTGAATCCACTGAAATCTCTCGAGCTCCCGATTAGTATCTCGCCACTAGGGCGATGCTGGAGGACAGTTGCTGCAGGCGAATGTACGCCAGCATCTCGAGCTGATACAGCAGCAGCTTCG
>CAJWGC010000102.1 GCA_913031525.1 uncultured Acidimicrobiia bacterium
CTTTGACATTGTTGGCGAATTGCGAAATATCAACACTCGGCAGGTCATCGAGGTGGCCACCGTTGAGACACTGCGTCTCACTATCGAGGTGACATCGACCTTCGCTAGCGAAGCGGTCGATGGAGGAATCCCATTCACGGAATTGGCAGTCGCAGATATCAGGTTCTTCGGCCGGATGGCCAACTGAAAGATCAATTCGAAAGCGTACTCAAGCTTCAGAATTAAGCGCCAACTGGGGGACAGAATCCACGTTAATTACTAGAAAAGTCTGCAATGTACATAGAGGAACACGTCGGTCACTTCTGATTGGATCGGACAATGAGAGCATCACCGCGTACGCTGTAGATAAGGGGAACCGACATCACAGTCACTAATCCTTTAATCACCATGTTCGTAATGATTATCTCCTGGAGGACACCCCCAGATACAACACCTGCGAAAGCGATAGAAGCAAAGAGAACCGAGTCAAGGGGAATTGCTACTGCATTAGAAACCAGTACACGCCCCCATTGCTTACGATGTCCGAAGCGCGTTACCCAAGCCGAATAAACCTCTGTGTCAACTAGCTCGCTCACAATCTCTGCCAGGATTGAAGCCAGAACGATCCTCCATACTGGACCCAATACATATCCGAACAACTCCGACTGGATTCCACTGTCGGCAAGCAGCGGCAAGGAATTAACCGCCCAGAACAAACCTGCCATAAAAAGGTTCACCAAAGCTGCCACAACAATCAGCGCTCGAGCTACCTGTTTCCCCGCGACCTTATGGATCAAGTCGCGAAGAGTGAACGTTATGGGATAAATAAGTGTGCCGCCATCGATCGTGTATCCAAAGATCTTTGTGATTTTGAGGCTGCTCACATCCGACAGAATCTGCGCCGCTGCGTAGAGAGATGCCAGAACAGCAATCGCGATCGCAGCTTTCAGAGGGATTCGACTTGCAACCATCGACCGGGATCGTACATTCACAAGATCTGTTGTTCTACCTCGTGGACAGACACAACAAAATTAGATGGCCACCATTCAGATTTCGCGGAAGAAACGAATGTCCTATAAAAAGAAAAAGCCGCCAGAAGATCTTCGGAATTGAAGAACTGGATCTCGGAACAACTTATCCCTGGTCGGCAAGCTCCACCGGCGGTTGGTCCGGCATTGTGATGGCATTGAATCCAAGGCTTTCCGGATCCTCAGGATCAACATCTACAAGTATCGTCGCATCTACTTCGAAATCATGGTGGAGTACCTTCTCTGAAAGGGGGTCCTCAAGGAGGCGTTGGATGGCACGTCTCAGTGGACGAGCCCCAAGCTCAGGGTCGTAACCTTCCCTAGCGAGTAATTCCTTAGCTGAATCTGAAAGAACCATGTCAAGATCCTGAACTTGGAGCTGAACACGCACACGCTCAAGCAAGAGATCGACGATCTCCTTCACTTCGTCCATCGTCAACTCGTGGAAGACAATGACTTCATCAATACGGTTGAGGAACTCCGGCCGAAAACTGCGCTTAAGCGCCTCCATAACCTTCTCTCGGATCTTGGCATAAGAAACCTCATCGGTCTCCTGAACGAAACCAAAAGACTTGCGATGTAGTTCAGCGGTCCCCAAGTTAGAAGTCATGATGATCACGGTATTCTTAAAGTCAACGATCCGACCTTGAGCATCCGTGAGCCGACCATCCTCGAGGATCTGAAGCAAGATATTGAAAACATCTTGGTGAGCCTTTTCGATTTCATCGAAAAGCACCACAGAAAAAGGCTTCAGCCGTACGGCCTCGGTGAGCTGTCCCCCCTCGTCGTAACCGACATATCCCGGAGGCGAACCAACCAACCTACTGACCGCGTGCTTCTCCATGTACTCAGACATATCGATCTGGATCAGTGCCGAATCGTTACCGAAAAGAAACGATGCCAATGCTTTGGCTGATTCAGTCTTGCCGACACCCGAGGGTCCAAGGAAAATGAATGAACCCGCCGGCCGTTTTGGATCTTTAAGGCCAGCACGGGTGCGTCGAATGGCTTTGCTAACTGCTGAAATGGCATCATGCTGGCCGATAATCCGCTTGTGCAATTCCTCCTCCATGGAAAGCAGGCGAATAGTCTCTTCCTCGGTAAGGCGGTGCACAGGGATTCCTGTCCACTGGGCTAGAACATCAGCAATCTGCTCTTCGCCAATGACAGCGGAGAAATCCTTACCATCTTCGGCACCTTCGGCTTCGAACAGAGATCGATCGTCAAGAAGGGCACGTTCTTGATCTCTCAGTTGAGCAGCCCGTTCGTACTGCTGAGCCTGCACCGCCTCGCGCTTGTCTAATCGAAGTTTGCCAATGCGTTCATCAATCTCTTTCACTTCAGACGGGAGATCACTACGTATCAGACGGATGCGGCTGCCGGCCTCATCAATCAAATCTATGGCCTTATCAGGCAAAAAGCGATCGGAAATATATCGATCCGCAAGATTGGCCGCTGACACAAGCGATTGGTCGGTAAACCGGACCCGATGATGCTCTTCGTAGTTGTCACGTAATCCTTTGAGAATCTTTATCGTGTCAGAAACTGTTGGCTCATCTACTTGGATGGGCTGAAAGCGACGCTCGAGAGCAGAATCTTTTTCTAGATATTTACGGTACTCCTCGATAGTGGTAGCACCCACCGTCTGAAGCTCACCACGAGCGAGCATCGGCTTGAGGATCGAAGCAGCGTCAATCGCTCCTTCTGCGGCGCCGGCTCCGACCAGTGTATGAATTTCGTCGACGAAAAGAATGATGTCCCCGCGAGTCCGAATTTCTTTCAAGACCTTCTTCAGGCGCTCTTCGAAATCGCCGCGATATCGGCTGCCCGCGACAAGAGCCCCAAGATCCAAGGTGTAAAGATGTTTGTTGATCAAAGTATCTGGTACTTCGCCAGCCACGATCCGTTGCGCTAGTCCTTCAACGATGGCGGTTTTCCCGACTCCAGGCTCACCAATAAGCACCGGATTGTTCTTGGTCCGACGAGATAGCACCTGCATAACCCGCTGGATTTCGTCAAGTCTTCCAATCACCGGGTCGAGTTTGTGCTCGCGAGCGAACTGGCTGAGGTTACGTCCAAACTGATCGAGCACAGTAGAGCCGCTCGAAGAACTTTCGCTCGAACTACTTCGACCTGAGCCACCAGGATGTCCCGCGGACCGTCCCTCTTCACCCTGGATGCCCGATAGGAGCTGGATAATCGCCTGACGAACCTTGTGTAATTCCGCACCTAGTTTCTGCAAGACCTGTGCGGCAACACCTTCCCCCTCACGGATCAGCCCGAGCAGAATATGCTCAGTACCGATGTAATTGTGTCCTAGTTGAAGCGCCTCACGCAGTGAGAGCTCAAGAACCTTTTTAGCTCGCGGAGTGAACGGAATATGGCCAGATGGAGCCTGAGAACCCTGGCCAATTATCTCCACCACCTGATCGCGGACCGCCTCCAGGTCGATGCTCAAGCCCTCGAGTCCTTGGGCAGCGATCCCCTCACCCTCGTGAATCAGGCCAAGCAGGATATGCTCAGTACCAATGTAATTGTGATTCAACAGCCGAGCCTCTTCCTGAGCCAGGACTACAACCCGGCGGGCTCTGTCGGTGAATCGCTCGAACACGCTTTCTCGCCCCTATACGACACGACGCTCGGGACTTCCCGAACGCACAACACACTATAGCCGAGGGTTACGCCAACCCTGGATCAGACGGATGCCGCACTTGAAGAAGCGGCGCTCGATGAACGACTCCATAACATCTTTTCCTCTGTCAAGAGATTCCGCGAAACCGAACCATAGAAGATTTGCAGCGCGACAGGTTGCCCTCGACCTCCGCTCTTTCCCTACAGTAAATAAAACCACGAAAACGTTGCGAAAAATGGCGTTAACCCTCATCGTGCAAACAGATAAGAAAAAGCACTCGCAGAGAGGGGTAGGCTCGATACGTGCCCGACACTCCTCCACTCAATGACCTGATCCCAATTCCACGAGTATGGGAACGACTCAAGTTGGTTGAAAAGCGGCTTATGGAAACCACGGTCTCCGGAATTCCCTTCCTTACCGAGGTCGCTCAACACCTACTTGGAGCTGGAGGAAAGCGCTTCAGGCCTCTCTTAGCGCAGGTAGCCGCTGAATTAGGGACTTCCACAGAAAACGATCCGGTAGAAGCCGGTGTCGCTGTCGAACTCGTACATGTTGGATCGCTCTATCACGATGACGTAATAGACGAAGCTGACACGCGTCGCGGAGCCTCCTCTGTTAACAAGAAATGGAACAACACCGTAGCCATCCTCGCCGGTGACTTTCTCTTGGCGCGAGCATCCGAAGTGGCTGCTCCGATCGGCACCGAAGCCGTTGAGTTGATCGCACGAACCTATGCCACCCTGTGCGAAGGCCAAGTTCTTGAACTGGAGCTCGAGGGCGATCTCGATCATGGCCCCAAGGAATACTTTGACGTGATCGGCGGCAAAACAGCCAGTCTCATCCGAACCTCAGCGCGGCTCGGCGCTCTCACTGCC